>JAOUGB010000544.1 GCA_029857875.1 Desulfobacteraceae bacterium
GGCATATATTTCAAGACAAGGAGATATTTTTAAGTCTCTTAATATGATTTCATTGACCTGGGCGCCGGCGTCGACGGCTCCCTGAACAGCATGCTTGAGCAAAGCTGCTGTATTCCCGCGCCGCCTTGGGCTTCCATAAATCGCCACAATTTGAGGCATTTTGTTCTCCTTTATTTCTATGAAAGTAAAAAAGCACTTTACACTTTTTTATTTGAATTTCATGCTTTGTGTCAAGGTGGATATCTTTTGACATCAATTTTTAAATGGTCTAAGGAAGTTATTCATTCCACAGATGCTGCAAGATATTATTGGCTAACCAAAAATCTGCCGGATCTAAATATTTCGGGAAAGCTTTAGTTTGCCGGGTTGACGCACTAACCAGATTTAAGATAAACTTTGCGATATGTTGAAAGCCATTCTGTTTGATTTAGACAATACATTGATTTTATTTGACGAAGCCAGGTTCTACCAAGGGTATTTCCGAAAAATAGAAAAACTGTTCACAGACATCATGCCCGCGGATAAATTCGTGAAACAGCTGATCAGCGCAACCCGTGCCCTGGTGCAAAACAACGGTGAAATGACGAATGCTGAATACTTCATAACGGCTTTCGCTCAAGATCACAAAGACCGTCGAGAAGAACTGTGGAACCGGTTTTTGTATTTTTATGAGACCGAGTACGACAATCTTGAAGCCAATTTTACGCTGCCTGATCATTTGTATGAAACCATGGACGAAATTGTTCAGACCGGTTTGAAAATGGTGCTGGCTTCCAACCCGATTTTCCCCTTCGATGTCCAAATGAAGCGTCTGGCTTGGGCCAAATTGGACCATTTGCCATTCGACTTGGTGACCCACATCGAGAACATGTCCTTTTGTAAACCCAGAATCGAGTATTATCTGGAAATCAGTCAAAAAATCGGTGAACCCCCCGAAACCTGCATGATGGTCGGCAACGACCCCGTCAATGACCTGATTGCCGCACATACTGGAATGAAAACCTATTTGGCCGATGACAGTAAAGGTGCCGGCAGGGTAAGGGTGGATACCCGTGAAATTTCGCAAACGCTTCAACTCTCGGATATCCCGGATCCGGACTTCAAGGGTCCCCTTTCAAAAGTACCCGAGGCTGTTTCGACGTTATGCGGAATGTTGCGGAAATGATCAACTGACTTTCATGGTTCGTGTTCTCGGGATTTCCTCCCCCGTTAACTATTGTTGAAGCATCGATATCAGGCTTTTCCCCGTCAAGCATCCATAATTTATAGGCTGTCACCGTTCAAATTGTGTAATTAATTTCACAATTCTTAGATGTTTTTTACTCAATATCTCACCCCGGTTCTTGTGTAAAACATTATAACTATCTATAATATCTTATATTATTTAACAATATCTCATCTGGCATAGCTTTTGCTATAATTTGCTATACTTTTACAGTCCGATAATAAGTGTAAGTATGAAGACCGGTCAAGATATTCATAATATTAGTTATATTTATAATGTCTCTATGGGGGCGTTAAATGAAGGGTAAAAACGTCGGATTTGTTTCAACACGTTTTGCTGGAATCGACGGTGTTTCTTTGGAAGCCAGCAAGTGGTCGGAAGTCCTCGAACAAAACGGACACAACTGTTTCTGGTTCGCCGGTGAATTGGATCGGAATCCTGAAAAGAGTTTTCTTGAACCCAAAGCTCATTTTCAACACACTCAAAACCAATGGATCAATTCGCAGATTTTTGGGGAAACAGGGAGAAAGCACACCATTACCGAATTGATACATGCCTTGAGATCTTATTTGAAAATTCAGCTCTACAATTTTATCAATCAGTTTCATATTGATCTTTTAATCGTCGAAAACGCCCTGACCATACCGCTTAACATTCCCCTGGGACTTGCTTTGGCGGAGACAATAGCAGAAACAGAAATCCCCACCATTGCCCACCATCATGATTTCTACTGGGAAAGGGACAGGTTCTCGGTCAATGCTGTGAGTGATTATCTGCGAATGGCATTTCCACCCAATATACCCAACATCCGGCACGTGGTCATCAATTCAGAAGCTTTGGAACAAATGGCTTTACGTACGGGAATCTCTTCGATTATTGTTCCAAACGTTTTGGATTTCGATCATCCACCTGTTGCGGATGAGAAAAAGATTCTGGCGTTTCGAAAGAGTATGGGTTTAAATCCCGATGATAAAATTGTTTTGCAGCCCACGCGCATCATCCGCCGAAAAGGTATAGAGCAAGCCATTGAACTGGTGAAGGAACTGAAAGATCCTCGTTATAAACTGGTTGTATCACACGAAGCCGGTGACGAGGGTTTTGAATATGCACAGTGGCTTAAAGACTATGCCTTGGAACATGGGGTAGACCTTCGCATGTTAACGACACAACTTTCAGATCCATGGAATGGAAATGGAAATTATCAAACAGAATATACGCTATGGGACATCTATCCTTGTGCAGATTTTATCACATATCCCAGCGTCTGCGAAGGGTTCGGCAATGCGCTTATTGAAGCCGTTTATTTTAAAAAACCGGTATTGGTCAATCGATATGCCACATTTATCAGAGATATAGAACCTAAAGGTTTTGAACTGATTGTTATGGATGGATTTCTCACAAAGAACGCCGTTCATAAAACAAAAGAAATTATTGAATCCCTGA
>JAOUGB010000545.1 GCA_029857875.1 Desulfobacteraceae bacterium
TTTTTTTGTTTTGATATGAACGACCAAATCGTAAAGGCTGGAATCCCGGGTATCACTACCGTATAATTGCAAACCCCATTTACGACGCTCATCATCATCTTTTCTCAGAATATATCGTGCTTCTTCAGCAGGAATGTTTTCCCGTTTCATTTCTTCTTTGACCCGGTATTCCAAGTCGGCAATGACACGCACCTTGAGAACATGGGGAATATCTTGAAGGAAAAAATGACCTGCCAGGCCATGATAGACAACATTGTCTTTCTGCACGTTTTTTAACAGGGCAGAACGAAGATAAGCAATATACTTTTCTTTCCCGTAAGTGAATCGATCGAGCACAGAAGGGGCATCGTGAATTGCCCGAACCAGCTTAATTTCCGGGATATGAAATTTCTCGGAAGCTTCAAGGAGAATTTCTCGTGATATACATTGATAGCCCAGTTCTTGAGCAACCTTTTCGGCGACTTCTTTCCCTCGACTATAAGATCCTCTTGAGATGGTGATAATGGACATTTTAAGCTCCTTTCAGTTGTAAAAATAGAAAAAAATTGTCTAATATTGGTATGTTAGCACATTAATATGGAACAAATCCTCCCCGACTCCTCAATTATTTATCAATTCAAATGTGCAATGTCTATCATAATCTTTTGAACCGTAAAAGCGAGCGCATTCCCCGTAGCTTGTTGAAACGCAGTGGAAATCCCGCCTAACGGGGTCGGAACGTAACGTAGATCCCGATCCTTCGGGGTTGAAGCGCAGCGGAAATCCCGTTTAAAGGACGGGAACTGCAGGTTACTCTTCAATCGTTTTTTCGAGACATTTTGTTTGACCTCAATCCGGTGTGTACATCATTTTGTAATCATTCCCTTTATGCTTGCATCTTGTTTTAGGAGACCTTCGGGCTGAACGCGAACAAATTTTTCTATGGGGTCAAACGTGCTCAATTTGACAACCCATGATTTGGATTATAAACTATTAAATTATGTTACGGATTGGAGAATACTTTCATGGCCCTAAAACCGGATCGCAAAACATTGGAAAAAAGAATCAGGGAGCTGGAAGAAGCACTGCAAAACTTCAGGCAGGCCGGTAAGTCCGTGGGCGAAGCCGAAGAGACGGCCCGGGCGCTTTTAAATGCGACGTCGGAGTCTGCGATGCTTATCGATACCAAAGGCACCATCCTGGCCGTTAACGAAGTCGCGGTTCACCGGCTGGGAAAACTCAATGTCAACATCATCCGGATGAATATCAATGATGTCCTATCTTCGGATGTCGTGATACCTATAAAAAAGAAGATCGATGCGGTCATAAGCTCGGGCGAACCGATTCAGTTCGAAGATGAAAGTGAAGGATTTCTGTATGCCAATAGGATCTATCCGATATTTGGAAGACATGGGAATGTCCAAAAGCTGGCGATTTACACAAGGGACGTTACAGATCAGAGACGGGCGGTGGAAGCGCTGAGAGAAAGTGAGGAAAAATTTCGGAGCATCAGTTCTTCAGCCCAGGATGCACTCATAATGATGAGCGGCGAGGGAAAGATTACCTATTGGAATGAGGCTGCTGAAAGAATCTTCGGGCATACAAAAGAAGAGGTCATTGACAGGGATTTACACAGACTACTGGTTCCGAAAAAATACCTCGAAGCTTTCACGAAAGGACTCGAAGGTTTTAAGGAAACCGGTCAGGGCAGCGCAATTGGAAAAACGATTGAAATGTCGGCGCTCAGAAAGGATGGAACGGAATTTTCCATGGAACTTTCCTTGTCTTCTTTTCAATTCGAGGGCCAATGGCATGCTTTGGGCGTTATTCGAGATATTTCCCATCGAAAACAGGCGGAAAAAGAGCGGTTACAAAAGGAAAAACTACAAGGGGTACTCGAGATGGCCGGAGCTGCCTGCCACGAATTGAATCAGCCTTTGCAGGTCATTTCCGGGTATAATGAACTTTTAAGAAAGGATATCCCGGAAGATCATTCTCTCATTGCAAACCTCAACATCATCAGAGAACAAATCGAAAAAATGGGAGCGATTACAAGAAAGATAATGAAGATCACAAAATATGAAACCAAACCCTACGCCCAGGGCACTATCATCATTGATATCGATAAATCTTCAGATACGACAACATGAGGGGGTTAAGAGACATATTATAATGGACCGAGTCAAATCCCGAGCAGAGAGGGTATGGAGTCAGATCCTTTAACGTAATGCCGACTTGAAGATAATCATTTGCATCCATATTTTGCCACCCTGAATGATCATCAAAAACTATGAATCAAAAGAGTCATGCACATAAAACTGTGCAGTTTTTAATTCCATCCGCTTATTTTATGGCATCTTCAAAGGGTGCCATTCCAATTCGCTCGATTGTTTTGCCGAGGCGTTCACGTTTCTCTGCATTTTCCTGATAGCACTGGACAAGTTTATCGACAACCTGCAATACCTCGGCATCATCCAGGCCCGACACGATTTCTTCGCCGATCCGTGGTTCGGCACCCACGTTGCCGCCGATGACCACCGTCCAGCCGTCCTTTTTTCCGATCAGACCAATATCTCGCACCCATGACTCGGCACAGCTCAAATGACAGCCGGACACCGCCATCTTGAATTTTCCGGGCAACTCCTTTGCATGATAGCGATTGTCCAGCTCCATTCCGATGCCCAGAGC
>JAOUGB010000546.1 GCA_029857875.1 Desulfobacteraceae bacterium
TACATACTGGCAAGAAATCCGTAATTCTGGCCACCTCTCATTTTCCCTCAATCGAAAGAAGTTTGGATTAGACAGCAAATCTCAGGTCTCACCTTTTATCTCTCGATTGAATAGGTATTTTAAATACAAATTGCATACCAATTAATCCAGTCTTGACATTTTTTTGCTTACCTGTAGATTTCACTTTTTTAAAGGAAAGCCAGTTTCCTCAACTGGCCATTTAATTTCCCGATTTTCTCATGTGAGGGGTGATTGTAATACGGAGTCGCCCCTCCTAAACATTCAAATATTTTTTTTATACTATAAATTTTCCACATATGACCAACAATGCAATAGCAAATAATAAAATGGTGGAAAATAAGATATGTTATGATTGTTGGTATTACGTGCCTGATCCAACAACCAATAAAATTCTTGATGATTCCGTAACGGCTCATATAACCAAAGGATGTATGAACATGCAGTTAACACACGATGAAGTTTTCAGGCAGAAAAGACTACCCAGTGTCGGACAAATCGTACGGAACAAAAAGTATGATACGTTCTGGAGAGTAATGGAGGAAAGGGAGATTTGGCAACATACTGCGAACCATCCGCAGTCTGGGGAAGGTGGCATGGTTCCGGCCATTTATCTTGCCTACTGGAAAGTCCAAAAAGGTGTAATGCCAGGAATCGGAAAGATGATCGGATATGCATATACGCTCAATGATAATACTTTTGAGTCAAATTGGGATGTAGTCGAAGATAAGGATGTAGTTGAAGATAGGTAGAATAGTCGGAGCCCAAATTTTTTTTGATTTTGATTCGAAATCATCAAATCAAGGCCTGTGATTTCTGCTATGAACATGCAAATATCAGAGGTCGAAAATTTTTTTGATGTCGTTATTTCATCGGATTTACCTTTTTGCTTTTTTGTGGATTTTACGACATATGCAATTGGAATTGATCAACCTTGGGTTGCCTTTTTGACAAGATATTTGTAATTTTGCTTCCTTCCACCACTCCGATATTTTCTCAAACACTTGATTAATGGGCTTTTGCCTATTGGCTTTTTAGTTTTGTTGGAATAACTGCCAAAGAAATAATGGTTATTATGAGTTAATTCAAGACGAAAAAGGGGGGAGGACAGATGACAAAAGCTGAATTGGTTGAAAACATGGCAAAGGATGCGAAAATTTCTAAAGCTGCAGCTGGAGCAGCTCTGGACTCTTTTATGGCCAATGTCACAAATGCGTTAAAGAAAAAAGATGGTAAGGTGACTTTGGTTGGTTTCGGTACTTTTGCAAAAGTTCGTCGGAAAGCTCGAAAGGGACGTAATCCCCAAACAGGGGAATCTTTGAAAATTAAGGCAAGGAATGCTGTAACATTTAAGGCTGGAAAAAAACTCAAGGATGCTATTTAATAAATAGTCGATTTAACAAAAAGGTCTGTCTTTTTTGACTGCCGGTTTCGTTCTGAGGGAAAGATCCATTTTTCAAAAGTGGCGACCTGAAGTTTGAAACAATGAAAATTTATTTGAAAGGAAGACGTCACTATGGCTAATGGTACTGTAAAGTGGTTTAGCAATAAAAAGGGCTATGGCTTCATTGAGCAGGAAGATGGTCCTGATGTTTTTGTTCATCATTCAGGTATCAACTCAGACGGTTATAAATCCCTCAAAGAAGGCGATCAAGTTACCTTTGACATCAAGCAAGGGGAAAAAGGTCCTGCCGCTGTAAATGTCACTGTAGTTTAGATCTTGGTTCTGAGGAAAAAGGGCATTCCATGGATTTATGATGGAGTGCCCTTTTCATTTTTATGGTGTATATATGTTACAAGAATTGATTCCAGGTTTTGTGTATGGCAAGTAAACACAAGTTTAATTTCGGTTATAAATTTTCCATTTTTGGGAATTTAAAGTGTAGTCACATAATCGTAAATCATGCCCCCACTTTCTCCCGGGTTAGTCCACGGGCAGGGGCGTCCTTTTCACTCGTACGCGCTTAGCCCGTGGGTTAATGGTTTATATATGCCTTAACCTTAAATTTATTTCCCCACTAAAAGCTATGTAATAAATACCACAATGTAACACATTTTGCACAGATCTTATAACATTTATTTCATAATTTGTTGTATTGTTTTCTTTACAATTTAGCTAACTATTTGAAATTTAAGGAAGCTAATAAAACTGCCTGAGGTTGCATGATTATTGCATGCCTGACTAATACATTGTGATACTTCATCTCTTGTTTGGGACACAACACTTTTTCTGAAATCAAGGAAGAACAAATGAAAAAAATCGAAGTATTTTTGTTTGCTTTTTTATTAATTTTGAGTGTGAATGGGAATGCTACTGAAATAGTTCCTATTGATTTGGTTTCGTTTGACAATCCTTCATCTGTTGAAGAAAATTATAACATTGGAGCCGAAACAACTTCAGGGCCGGAGTCAAAGCAAGGCATGCGTGCCGTTCCTGAACACATAACTATGTTAATTTTAGGTGTCGGGCTTATCGGTCTTGGGGTATTTGGCCGCAAAACACTCTCACACAGGTAGTTACACATGTCCACTCGCTTTCAGCCTGATAATGGTGGCAGGCGTTTAGGAATGGAACGACGCCAATTCTCATACAATTCACATAGTCCTGAAAGAAGGTCTGGGAAAGACAGGAGAAACGGACT
>JAOUGB010000547.1 GCA_029857875.1 Desulfobacteraceae bacterium
TTTTTGGCCGCTTACCCCTGTGCAACAGATTGTGACCGGTCACAATAAAACCCCATGGATCCAGCACGATACCGCTTCCTTCAAGGAAACCGGTATTCGGTGTCAGGCCAACAAAAATAAAGGCCCCGTCCACCTCTAATGTCTCTTCAGAACTTGTCTTATTGTTAAAAAGTCGAATGCCTGTAAGTTTGGAGTGCTCTCCGATGAATTCCTTTACTTCAGTGTGCCAGCGAATATCGATTTTAGGATTATTGAGGACGCTTTCCTGAATGATCTTGGTGGCCTTGAATCGAGAGTTTCGAACAAGTATGGTGACCTGCTCTGCAAACTTGGTAAGCATCAAACTTTCTTCAGTAGCGCTGTTCCCGCCGCCGATTACCGCAACCCGCTTGTCCTTGTAAAAGGGTCCATCACAGGTGGCGCAAAAATGCACTCCAGCGCCAATATATTCGTTTTCACCAGGAACGTTCAGACGTTTATAACGGCTCCCGGTGGTAATAAGAACCGCTCGAGCACTATACATCAGTCCGCCCCCGGTTTTCACACAGTGATAATTGTGATGGCGCCGTAGCTCTATGACTTCTTGGGCCTGCAATAACTCAACCCCAAATTTTTCAGCCTGCAAACGCAACCGTCTGGAGAACTCGATGCCCGCCACACCATCGGGAAACCCGGGAAAGTTGTCCAGCTTTTCGGTTCCGGCGGCCTGTCCACCAAAAGCGGCGCGCTCAATGACCAGAGTGTCGATATATTCGCGCGCCGTATAAAGGGCGGCGGTGAGCCCAGCCGGACCACCGCCCAGAACTACCAAATCATAATGACTGCGACTGGCCGAAGTCTTCAATTTCAGTTTGGCTGCCAGTTCAGCATTACTCGGTTCCACCAGAAAAGATCCGTCGGCAAATACAATGGTAGGAATAATGCGCTTTCCCTTGTTTGTCCGGATCACGAATTCTTCGGCTTCTTTGTCTGCTTCGATATCCACCCAGGTATAGGGAATCTGGTGCTCACCCAAAAACTGTTTGCTCTGTCGGCAATCAGGGCACCAATGGGCACCATAAAGCGTAATCTCGGGTTTTGCCATATTCTACCTCTTCCATATGGTGAAATATTTTACCTTCCAGCCGGTCAAAGATTTTTCTTGCGGTGAGGTTTATCCGCCTCTGGAGGGCGGACAAGAAAAAATATATTTCTGCCCGCTACTTCAAAGGTTTTCGGCCATATTCAGCTGCGAAACTCGAGTTATAAAAATTCTTCATAAAAAAATTCAAACTAATCCGTCTTCACTTCATTTTGATGGTGTAAAACATAAAACTGAAGAATGTCCGTTTCCGTCAACATCCCCACGAGATTCTCGTTCTGAACAACAGGCAGACAGCCGATTTTTTTCTCGAGCATGATGTGGCCGGCTTCACGGATTTCAGCATCCGGCCCAATGGTTACAACATCTTTGGCCATAACCTCTTTAATAGTGATTTTCTTGAGATGATCCCGGGTTTCTCTGTAGCCATGGCTCATTACCGAGGCCAAAGAGGCTTTAAACAAGTCACGCTGACTGATAATGCCCACCAGATGGTCCCCTTCCACAACCGGCAAGTGCCTGATTCTTGCCAGAGTCATGATATCGCTTGCCAGGGACAATTCTTCATTCACCTTCAATGTAACGACTTCTGTGGTCATGATATTTTTGACTTTCATCGTTCTCCTTTTAAATGTTAGATAGGGAATTCATCTATTGAGGTGTTTCGGCGTCTATACGCTCGATATAATATAATGTGGCTCCAACCGGCGCAAAGGATAAAAAAACGATGTTTAGAACCGGAATCAGAAACCACAGCCCGAAACCGAGGTGAAAACCAAGATTCTTAAGCAGAAAATTAAACCGTCTCCCGAAGGATTCGTGCCTTCTAGCCGGAATCAGGTCCGTGTTGTCCCAGGCCAGGAAAACCCCGGCTGCGAGAGCTGAAATAATCGTAGTTACAGGAGACAACGGCGTGAACCATCCCAAAACCATGAGTATCAGGGCAATCATCACCGGAATAACAACCCTGGGAATTTCCTGTCTGAGCAGATAGAAAAAATACTTAAACCAGGACATGTGTTTGGCTTCTTTTTCCCGCCCGGCCACCCGCTGCTCAGTAATCCTGGACATGGTATCCATGATCATGACGCTGAATAAAATCTGGGCAACGAGAAATGAAATCACCGCAGAAAGTCCCATGAGCAAAAAGGTCAAGAGCCAGGAAACAACATACCACAACCAGATGATCCAGTTGCTCTCCGGTTTTCCCCATAAAAGACTCAGAATTTCATTGTGGTATTTAAGGATAAGGCTTGCCGACACAACCGTAAGTATTACAATGACGAGGAATCGGACAAATCCCAAAAATAGGAGCACCGGTGTCTTCAATCCCAGTTTCAGTCCTTTGTAATTGTATGCGATGCCACTGATCAAGTTCATAATTTCTAATATATTTCGGCTTTAAACAGATGTCTATGGTTTTTTTTAAACCTAAATTGAGCGATTGTCGAGTTTGCCGAAGATGTAAGGCATGAGACATGTAGCCGTAGTCTGCTACTGCAAATGTCTCATAACGAAGCAGATTCGGTAAACTCGGCAAGCCCGAAGGGTTTTAAATGGTGACAATTT
>JAOUGB010000034.1 GCA_029857875.1 Desulfobacteraceae bacterium
TGTTACCTGAATCTTGCATGAATCAGGTGTTAAATTTTAGCGCCACGTTTATCAAATAAAATGTATATTTATAACACAATCTTATTAAAACAGCAAAGGAGGTTTCAAATACAGGAAACCTCCTTTGAAATAACAAAGACAAAGCGCCAAACTTTAGCTATTTTCTTTTGTACGCAGAAACGTCCTCACCAGCCGGTCCCAGTCAATCTCTGGAAAATATCCGAAGATATCGTCAATCAGATCACCGCCTGTGGCTGCCAGTCTCTCGCAATTGGGCCCAAGAAACTTCAAAAGATTCTGAATTTCATTTTCGATCCACTGGAAGCATTTTTTCCCCAGATAAAGCGCCTTCATATCGATTTTAAGGCTGACTGGATTTAAAAGGAATAACCAGCCTTCTCCATATGGATCATCATGTGTGATCTCGGGCTGCTCTTTTATTCTATCATTTACAGCGAACACGATGCCGGAAACAGGGGACTGCATGGGGGCCTCGTGATCATTGCGGTTCAGAACCCATCCCACTTCGCCTTGCATCAAAAAGCTTCCGACAGGCGGAAGATTTATCGGATCCGCCGGTCCGAAAACCTTGGAGGCGAAATCGTCGATTCCGATCCTGACCCATCCATCTTGCAATGGTTGCACCCAGGAATGGCCGATATGGTGATAATAATTATCAGCAACCTGAACCCCCGACACCTTGGCGAAAGTTGGCTTTTCAATGGCTCTCAAAAGAATGTCAGCGAAATTTTTCTTCAGTTCCTCATTCGGGAGGACAGCTATTCCGTCACGGTGAAGGTTCCGAACATATTCGGGACCGGTTATGGAGACCACTTCTTCGTAATCAAAGGGCAGGTCGATGCCGATAAGCTTTTTTTGATGAAAGCCGTTCTTTTTCCCATCTGCCTTTTTCTTCTTAAATTCATATACATTGTTTTTCATGGTTGCCTCTCTTTCAGCGGAATGATTTAGTGCTTTTCCGCTGTACGAAATAAAGTCTTAACCAGTCGATCCCAGGAAATCTCAGGAAAATGCCCATAGATATCGTCAATCGGTTCCCCGCCCGTGGCCGCCAGTTGCTCATATCTGGGGCCCATGAGTTCATAAAGATTTTGACTCTCCTTTTCCATCCACTGGAAACACTCCTTGCCGGAATAGAGACCTTCCAGATCAGGCTTGATGTTTGCAGGGTCCAGCATGAATAACCAACCGTGATGGTATGGATCATCGTGTGCGACGGCCGGCTGCTTTAAAACTTTATCATTTACAGCGCAAACGGTTCCTGACACAGGAGATTGAATGGGGGCTTTTTTATCATTGCGGGTCAATACACACCCGATTTCTCCTTGCTTTAAAAATACGCCTTTCGGAGGGAGATTTATGGCATCCGCCGCCCCTAAAACCTTGGATGAAAAATCGTCTACGCCGACTTTAATACGTCCATCATCTTCAATGTTTACCCATGAATGTCCGAAATGATAATAGTAATCCTCAACCATTCGATACCCAGATACGTTTTTGTATACCGATCTTTCAGAGGTTCCCACCTGAGTTTCTTTATCCAGGAGTTCATGAACATTACAATGATCGCATTTATAATTACCGGGACATTCCTCAGGAGACTCTATCCGTCCTGATAAAAAGTGGATGCACGGCCTTGCAGCGATTTTATATTTTTCTTTCACATGTCTCAACCAGTACGCTTGCCTTTCTTCTTGATCCGGAGCGATTTTTTCGCCCATGGCAGATATCATAGCCTGGTCGAACGGACAATTGTAGCAATCATAGTCATAATCACATAGCCTGAAATTAATGACTCCGGCTCTCATCCAGACACATTTATCTTCGGACAAATAAAAGCCAGGAAGATTTTTTTTCAGTTTCTCATAAAGGACTAAAGCAACTCCGTCATGTTGCAGATTCTGAACATATTCCGTACCGGTTACCGCAACCACCTTCTGGTAATCAAAGGGTTGATCTATTCCGATAAGTCTTTTTGAAACAACATCTTTCTTTTTCTCCTTATTCGATTTGAATTCATTGGTTTTCATGATAATGACCTCCTTTAATGGCGCGGTAAATCTTTATGCGGTCGGAACTGAACATTCGCACTCTCCCTGAGCCATAAATAGGAAACCGCACTTAATTCATCTTTTGATAATTTAAGTGCAATGAGAGTGCCAGAATTTGATAAAACATTATTTAAATTATTTACCTATTGGTATTATTCATTATTTTGAAATCATAAATGGGGTGAACGAAGCGCAGCTTTTTAAAGCCTAACTGGGAGAGTGATGACTTTGGCTATACTTGGGAGAGATATGAGGGGATGTTTCGACTAAAAATATATAAATATCAAACGGATAATCTGGTGTTGCTTATGGCTACACACGCTGTAGCCATTTAACTACAAACCATCTCAAAAATACATCTAACGCCCAATTACGGCGTTGCCCCGCACTGCGGGACTCCCCGTTTGAGGTATCCTCGATGGTGGGTCGCGAGCCTCTTCAAAATGCTCACATACTCCCATGTATGCTGCGCTTTTTCATATGTTACACATGACGCCTACGGCGTCTCGCGCCTTGTCCTTGAACGTAATCTGCATTTTTGAGATGGCTTGTACTCAACCACTCGACGACTTCGACTCCGCTGCTCAACGAAGTTTATCCTGAAGATAAATTGAGCAATACTCGCAAAGGTCAAGGGACATTTCATCCACTTCATCGATACCTCCTGAGAAGTGCATGAGACACTTATTGTGCTCACAATGAAGTAGATCTAAAAGATGGCCCAGTTCATGAAGCGCCACTTTTGCCGCACGTTCATGAATGATAGATTTGGGCGGGGTGGAACCGTCGGGGTTTTTCGCCAATCTGAATAATGAGACCAAGCCACATTTTCCGCCCTGCCTTGCCTCTCCAAAGACATGGGTAAAAATAGGGATAAAAAGGTCCTGATTTAAAACAGCGATAACCTTATCGTGATCGCTAAAATGCATGGATTCAAACGTCTCGATGATGGTGGCGGCGTTGTATTGCAACCGTCTTTCATCAAGAGCATATTCAGGTTGTTCCAGAGGAAGAAGAATTTGAGTGGTAAGTTTGAAACAGCTGGTGATATGGCCTGCGATAAACTTTAGGACGATTTCAGGAACGTCTCCAAGCGGTAGCACGCCGACGGATTTTTTATTTGAGGTCATGAGAAAAGATATTCCTGAAAAAGGCTGGGCCGACTGTCCGAGGTCAGGGTTTCCTTTTCAAATTGTACCGTTTAATAATTTTGTGCAAGGTAACCCTGTTAATTCCCAGGATTTTGGCGGATCGGGTTACATTCCAGGTGTTTTCTTCCAGGATCTTTTGAATATACTCCTTTTCCATTTCACGTAACGATAGAGATTCTGAAAATTGTATGCCGGACGGTTGGATGAACGAAAAATCTTCAGTCCTGAGTGTCCGGGATTTGGAAAGTACAACAGCTCTTTCAATAGCATTTTCCAATTCCCTGACATTTCCCGGCCAGTCGTAATGCTTTAACAATCCCATTGCATCGCTGGTGACATGGTCTACTTTTTTATTCGTTTCCTGACTGTACTTTATAAGAAAGTGTTCAACGAGTAAGAGGATGTCTTCCTTTCTTTTTCTTAACGGCGGAATTTCGATTATGATAACATTGATGCGGTAAAAAAAATCTTCCCTGAAATTGCCTTCAGCCACCTCTTTCTTCAGATCCTGCCGGGTGGCTGAGATGAGCCGGAAATCTACGTCAACAGGTTCTCTGCTCCCAATACTTGTTATCTTCTTTTCCTCCAGGACGCGCAAGAGATCAACCTGCATCTTGGAACTTATTTCTCCAACTTCATCAAGGAACAGGGTCCCACCGGAAACGACTTCCAAGAAACCCTTTCGGGCACGGGTCGCACCGGTAAACACCCCTTTTTGATGCCCAAAAAGTTCGCTTTCCAAAAGGGATTCCGGTATCGCACCACAGTTGATGGCAATAAAAGGTAAATGGGATCGGCGACTTTCGGCATGAATGGCTTTAGCCACCAGCTCTTTGCCGGTACCGGTTTCCCCGACAAGCAAAATAGAGGAATCGCTCTGGGCAACCTCTGGAATTAGACTGAAAACCGCCTCCATTGGCGGTGATTGTCCGATAATGTTATCGAAACGGGTGATTTTTTCTAAACGTCCTTTCAGATAGTTGTATTGTGATACAAGCTTTTTTTGAACGGATATCCGCTCCATTACAAGGGAGAGCTGGTCTGGCTTGAACGGCTTGAGCAGATAGTCGGTGGCGCCGATTCGCATGGCTTTTACCGCCGATTCAATGGACCCGTACGCTGTAATAATGATCACGAGCGTATCCGGATATTCTGTCTTGACTTTTTCCAGCAATTCAATGCCATTCATCCCGGGCATTTTAATGTCGACAAAAAGGAGCTGAAAAGGATATTTTTCCAGCTTCTCCAAAGCTTCAAAGCCCGATGAAGCGGTTTCCACCACATGGCCGTATTTTTTAAACCAGTGAAGAAGAGACTTTCGGACAATTTCCTCGTCATCCACGACCATAATACTCATCTTTTTATCCATTGTATTCCTCCATCACATAAAACCTAAACCCTGTATAAACTATTCTCTAAATTGAGAACGGTTTATCTTTTGGGGTGCCGATATTGCCAGACCGGCTGTATTGGCAAGCGTTTGTTGTATTACAATTTGGCTATACGCTCGCCGCCTTGCATATCCGCCAAACTCGACACTTGCAGGATTTAGGCTCAAAAAATAAGCTATAGGGCTGGAAAATTCAAGATAAATGAACTCCCTTTTCCCTCTGTGCTGTCAATTGTAATGTCTCCTCTATGATTTTTTACCACACCGTAAACGATGGGCAATCCCATTCCTGTCCCCTCTCCTTCTCTTTTTGTGGTAAAAAAAGGATCAAAAATATGGTCAAGATTTTCCTTGGGGATTCCATATCCGGTGTCATGAATCTCTATGCAGACATTTTTTCCGTCATTTGCCAATTTGGAAATTAACTTCAATTGGCCCCCGCCAGGCATCGCTTCAATGGCGTTGAAAATCAGATTGAGAAAGCATTGTTGCAGCTCACGGTCGTTTCCCAGTATCATTAACAAATCAGGATACAGGCGGATAATTAGATCGACATTCCTGAGTTTCATCTTATGGCGCGTCAAGAGAATGGCAGCCAAAAGGATTTGGTTAAGATCTATTCCCCTGTATTCCACGGGGGATTCTCGGGAAAATGAAAGCAGGCCGGAAACAATGTTCCCACAACGTTCCAATTCTTTGGACATAAGAGCAAGATGATCTTTAAACTGCTCCAGGTCTTCAGAACTCGGCTCACCTTCGGCAAGTATATCCTGCATTAAATCGCTGAACGTCAATAACCCTTGAATAGGGTTGTTGATTTCATGGGCACAACTGGCTACCAACTTTCCCAGAGAGATCATCCGATCCTCTTGAATCATTTTTTGAAAATCGGACTTTAATTCATTGACCCGTTTTTCCCAGCGGTATGACAATTTTTCTGTGATGTCTCTCCAAACTTCGATGATTCGATAAATTTCGCCGTTTTGATCCCTTAAAGGGTAAGTAACCAAATTGCAAAATTTGAAATGCCCTCCCGAATCGGGATGTTCGTGAATAACATGAGCGGATCTCCCGGTTCTCAGGGTCTCCACTAATGGGCATTTCATATCAGGGCGCGAACTCGAACATGGAACACTGTAGCCATGGGAAATCTCGTAACAGTATCCTCCAATGACGTCTTCTTTTGATTTATTAACCGCTTTCAAGTATGGATCATTTGTTTCAACGATTTCAAAATCTGTATTTAAAATCACAATGGCAGCGGTGCTTTGCTGGATGAGAAAATCGGAAAAGTTTTTTTCAAAGACCAACTGCTCTTTTGCAGATCTAAGGCGATGATCGACTTCGAAAAGGCGCCGCATTAACCTGCCGATGTTGTGTTCTATGACCCCGACGCCCTTAGGCCTGAGACGGATGATCTCCAGCAGGACATCTTTTTGGCCGGTCAGTTCAATGATGCTGTCGAGGTCTTTTATTTTAAAGAGATCCTGAAAGTTATCGGTGGTGTATATGCCTCGTTTTTTGGCAAGAACAAACCCTTCAGCTTCCGGATTTATATCGCAAACACCGACGATATTGATCTTTAGATAGGTGAAGGATTCAATGCGGAGAAGATCCAGGAAGTATTTACAGGCCCTGCCGCCGCCGACGATGGCCAAATTGATGCTATGGGCAATTCTATTTGGCGAGACAGTTGATTTGCCTGAATTTTTTTTTGCAGGTTGATTCTTTTTGTTCATGATTCATCACCTCCGATCTGTCCAGGGCCGTTTCACAGGCCGAAATGTCAATGGAACATTATCGTCAGACGGAATACGAAAAAGAATCGAATAAGCGGAGCAGCATTTACAATACGTCTGGGCAGCATGGCTTTATTTTTAAAAATAGTTGAAAATAAATCGAAAATCAAGGTATTATTAATTAAGTTTCACACCCTTTATTTTCAGTAACGCCAACACAGAGTGGCGGGCCGGGAGAATTTTTAAGGTAGAATCATATGGATGGGATCGTTAGAAAGAAAACACTCGAACCCTTGAATCCCTGAATCCTTGAACCCTTTCTCTCGCATAATCGGAAGAAGAATCAAAAATGACAACTTTTCAAGACAATATGATAAGGGCAATTTTTAAAGGCTTCTGACGGTGAAAATGATGAGCAACAACTACGCTAAAATTGTTCAGGATAATCTTAAAAAACTATACGAGAATCTTCCGGGGGATCTTGCCGGGGCTTTACCCGCACAGCAGAATGGCGATTCATTTTTATTTGAAGCCTTTGGAGACACATGTGAGATTCGATCCGATGGCATCTTTTTAGGTGAAGTGCGGCAGACCGGCGTGATCGGAATTCTGATTTCCTTGTATGCATTGAATGCCAAACCCGAAACATGTTTGATAGAACCGCTGAAAGCCTTTAAGGATCTTCCCAACAGCATGCCGTATGCCGGTGCTTTTGTCACCCATACCCAGCAGATTCTGGTGCCGCATGTTGAAAACATCGAAAGATTGAGCAACCGGATCATTGAAATCCTAAAAGGCTGCAAAGCCCCTGCCGGTATCGGTGGTGATTTTTCATTTATGGTTTACCCGCTTCCGAAAATTGCCCTTTGCTATATTTTTTATGAAGCAGATGAAGATTTTCCGGCTTCTGTCACCTGCCTTTATTCAAACAACGCCCTTTCATTTTTACCCATCGACGCTCTGGCGGACGTAGGAGAGTATACCTCAAAAAAGATGCTCGATCTTATTGTCTAACCCTAAGTACATGTATTTTTAAATACGGTAACATATTTATATCTTGGTTTATTCATTCTATGCATGCAAAAGTTTAAAGTGCCTAAAGTGAACTAAAGTGCCTAAAGTTAAGGTATTCTATCAATTTTAATTATAATTGATTGCGCTGAAAGCGCGTTCCTCAACCCTGGCCCAGACCGAGCACCGATACTTTGTACTCAAAAAGTTACGTTTGTAATGGTTCATAGGTCAGATCAAGATATGAGCAATACGCACCAGGGCGGGCTTTAGCTCACTTTAGGCACTTCAAACTTCAAACTTCAAACTTTCGGACTTCAGCTTATACGGGATAGTTGTCTTTATAAAAATACGTCATCGTATTTATGAATAAGAGCACTAAGATATCGATAAACTGTCTTCCGCAAGGGAAGAGTCCGGGACAATTTTGAGGGATTGGAGTTGAAATGTTTTTTTCAATGTCTCCACGTTACTGTTTTTCATACCCCTCATTTTTGAAATGCTTTTGGGATGAACCTTTAGGGTAACCGTATTCCGGGAAACTGCCTTGTTTTCCATGATTGCTGTGGCCATATCCAAAAAGATTTTTGAATGGACCATATGACCAAATGCCGGATGATACGGCCCGGCCAAAACAGCGGCACCGCTGTCAAGATCTTCAGAAGCCTGAAGTCCCATACGGATCACCGGAATATTCTTTTTTTTGAAAAACAGGTAAAGTGTTTTGACATGAGCAATGGATCGTTCAAGAGACCAGGGACGATACGTTCCATTTTCATACCACCTGGCAAGCAAACTGTTTTTAAGAACAATCGTTGGATATATCCTGACAAAATCAGGTTCAAGTTCGCCAATTCGGTATGCTGTGGATAGAGAACCGGCCTCATCTTCTTCCGGCAATCCCACCATCATTTGCAGGCCGATTTGATAGTGCCGGTCTTTTAACAGTGTCACCGCCCGTTGTGTATCAGAAGCAGAATGCCCCCGCCTGGCAATGGCCAGCACCCGATCATCCATGGACTGCGCGCCGATTTCAAAGGTTGTAACCGGATAATTCTTTATAATTTCAATCCGATCATGGTCAATGGTATCCGGTCGTGTGGAAAATCGAATGGCATCAATTTCTTTGTTCTTTACAAATTTTGTCGAGACATTCAAAAGACGCTCGATATAATCTTTTTCCAGGCCTAAAAAATTTCCGCCGTAAAATGCAACCTGAACCGGCCGGCGATCATTTCCCTTATATTCGAGAAATTCAAGGATCTGTCGTTCTACGTTTTCGGGAGAAACAATATCACGCCTAACGCCGGTAACGGATGTCTGATTGCAGAAGACGCATTGGTGCGGACACCCGGCATGGGGCAAAAAAATAGGAATAATGAAAGGGCGGCGGGTTGATATGGGATTAACCATCAGATTTCAAAAGTTCAAGGCCTTTTCTGGCGGCATCCTGTTCGGCAGCCTTCTTGCTTTTTCCGTCACCTTCCGCTTGAGTTTCTCCAACTTTCAGCCTCACACGAAAGGTTTTGTCATGATCCGGGCCGCTTTCATGAACAACGGTGTAAACCGGCATTTCCTGTTGTTTCATCTGGACAAGCTCTTGAACCTGGCTTTTGTAGTCATGATTCACCGTCGGCATGACCTCTGAATCGAGTAAAAAAGAAAAATGGCTGTCAATAATTTTAAATGCCGCATCAAAACCGCCGTCCAGATAAACGGCTGCAATAACCGCTTCAAGGGTGTCTGCCAGGATCGATGATTTCTCCCATCCTTTTGTCTGGATCTCACCTTTGCCGAGCAGCAAATACGAACCCAGGTCCATATTTTGTGCGATGGAAGCCAGCTGAGATTCATTGACCAAATTGGCCCGCATTTTGGACAAATCGCCTTCCTTTAACTCCGGATAACGCTGCATTAGGATGTGTCCGACAACAAGATTTAGTACCGCATCCCCTAAAAATTCAAGCCGCTCATTATCCTGAATATCCAGTTCGAGGTTCTCGTTTACAAAGGAACTGTGTCTGAGGGATTCAACAAGATAATCAGTATTTTTAAATTCATAACAAAGTTTTTGCTGTAATTCAGACAAGTCGATTTGTGACATTGGGTCCTCAACTTTCGCTCAATTGAGGTTATAAACTCGAAATGAGTTTTTCGTACAATTCATAAGGGACAAAGAAATCTCCTTTGCCGATCCCCATTTTTATTTCGGGTTTTATATCCCCGTGAAAATCCGTACCACCGGTGATCAATAGGTTATAGTGACTGGCGAGCCGGGAGTAATATGCGATAAGATTCTTCGTGTGTTCCGGATAATAGACCTCAATTCCTTTCAAGCCCATTTCTGTCAACACGGCAATCAGATCTTCGATAATGTCATTTTCTTTAATGCCCAAAAGAAGTGGGTGAGCCAGGACAGGAATTCCTCCCGCGTTCAATATGGCGTTTATGGTTTCTTCACATTCAAAACGAAATCGATCAACATAGGCTGGTTTGCCGTTTCCCAGATATTCGTCAAATGCCGCATTAATTGACTGAACATAGCCTTTTTCAACCATAAGTTGAGCAATGTGAGGTCTTCCCAGTTGACTGTCTCCGGCCAAATTCCTGACCTCGTCTAATGTAATTTCAATCCCAAAGCGAGAAAGCAGTTTAAGAATTTGGGGGTTTCGGCTCTTTCTTGAGTCTCTCAACTTTGAAAGTGTATGATTCAGGTCAGGATGATCCACATCCACGGCATAGCCTAAAATATGGAAACTTCCAGTGGGGGAAAAAGGCGGCGGCGGTTCGGAACTGATTTCAACACCGGTTAAAAATTTGACTGAAGGGGGAATTCCAAATGAAAGGACGTCTTTTGAACCGTCCAGTGTATCGTGGTCTGTTATTGCTATTGCTCCGAGATGGAGGTTTTGAGCCAGGGCAAGTATCTCTGACGGTGTCAGTGTCCCATCTGATGCGGTTGAATGAATATGAAGATCGATTCTCACATGCGTATTATAACCCAAGGGCTTTTTCTAAAGCCTCTTCCTTGGTTTTGCAATCAATGCAATGCGTCGTAACCGGTCTGGCTTTAAGCCGTTTAACAGAAATGTCTTCACCGCACTTTTCACAAATTCCGAAGGTACCGTTTTCAATCCGATCCAATGCCTTTTTAATCTTTTTGATAAGTTTGTTTTCTCTATCCCTGATACGAAGCATGAAATTACGGTCTGACTCAAGGGAAGCACGGTCGGTCGGATCCGGAAAATTTTCCTTGGGTGCTGTCATGCCTGAAACCGTGTTATCTGCATGGCTTAACAGCTCTTGGAGTCGGTCGTTTAAAAATTCTTTAAAATATTCAATATCTTTCTTTTTCATGGTGTAACCCTTGGACAAAAAGACAACTTATTTTTTTTGTAAATCGGCAGAATACATTATGAAAAATATTATGTAAAGCATAAATTTGTTTTTTTTAACTACTTTTTAATAACAATGATATGATCCTGTTGAAATTACGATGTTTCTTTCAAAAATCGCTCCAGCTCCTTCATGCTGTTGACATTAAATATCTGACATGGATAATCCTTGGGCAGAATTTTTTTCAAGAGTCCGGTAAGGACCTTCCCGGGTCCTACTTCTACAAAGATTTCAATGTTTTCATCCATGAGCTTGCACATGGAATCGTACCACTTGACCGGGCTGCAAAGCTGGCGGG
>JAOUGB010000548.1 GCA_029857875.1 Desulfobacteraceae bacterium
CCGGCGGCCGTCTCTAACAACAGAATTTTCCGGAAGTGTAAAGCAGGCATATTTGCCTGGAATCAATCGATAATGGGCGATGTTAATTCTATTGCTTCTGGAATCTCCCCGGTGACAAACGACACAGGTGCCGTCTGTTTCAAAGTGAGGAGCATGGCATTCAACACAACCTTTATGACCTTTATAAAAATAAGGACCTGTTGACCACAAAAGCCCCAGCAAAATGGTTAAAATAAATACACGAAGGCCCAATTTTCTCCCCTAAAAAACATGGCAATGATGGTTAGTGCCAATATGCCCAGAAAAGTGAACAAGGTAACGATATTGATCCATTGCTGATCTTTGGGCAGCCATTTTGCCTGTTTGGCTTCTGAAATTCCCGGTAGGTAGGGCAGAAGAAGAAAATACAATCCCACCAGCATGATGATATAAACCAAATATTTTGAATAGCTCGCCAGTTCCTGTATCCAGAGAAAAAACCAGGCCGCTTTTACTGGATTCGGCGCCTGTGAAAGGTTTCCGGGGTCCTGCAACGGTGCAGGAACGACGAATGCCAACAACAGTAGTACGCCGATAAGAAGCACCATGGCTATTTTGATCATTCGAAACAAAAACGGCGAAGTGGGGATATAATCTTTCACAGATATGGTAACACCTCCTTGTCTTGACGAATTCGGTAAAAATGTAAAAAAGAAAGGAGTAAAACCGCTATAGGTATGACAACGATATGGAGGATGTAAAAGCGAAGCAAAGATATCGGCTGTCCGACGCCGTCCGGTGCCAGAATTTGGACGATTACCTTTCCAAAGGGTACTGTCTTAATCAGTTCCATACCGGTGTGTGTGGCCCATACGGCAATCTGGTCCATGGGCAGAAGGTATCCGGTATATGCTTCGAAAAGGGCAAGGCAAAGAAGAAAAAAACCGATGATCCAGTTCAGTTCCCGCGGTTTTCGATAAGCGCCGGTGAGAATTACCCTCAAGGTGTGAAGGAAAATAAGTACCAAAAATGCATGGGATGCCAGCCGGTGAAGGCTGCGAATGTATAACCCGGCCGGAACCGAGGATTCTAAAAAGAGGATCGAGCCGAATGCGCCTTCGGAAGAGGGCTGATAATAAAACAACAGGAGCAACCCGGTGGCGATGAGTACTATAAATGCCGTAAACGCCAGTCCTCCCAGACACAACGTGTAAGTGATCTTAAGGTTCTGCCGGCGGACCATCCGGGGGAACAGGTGACGGATAAATTCATTAAATAGGCCGTTTTCGTTTTGCATCTTTAAACCTGACAATCTAAGCTGAAAAGCTTCGAACCAACCAGCAAAGTAATTCCATATCAATATAAAAATATCGTAACACTTTAGCCTTTTGAAAACATTACCGCTTTAGATATAATTAACTTTTTGGCTGAAAGAACTCGTGAATAAGGGCTCGTAATGAAAGAACCTGGCCGGGCTATTATTAAATTGGCAATTTAACATACCAACTTCGATTACCCATCTCGTCATTCCCGCGAAAGCGGGAATCCAGATTCGTTCGTGAAAGTATCATACAAATCTTTCCAATCAGGATTCTTCTTTTCGATCAGTTGCAACTTCCAGGCTCTTCGCCATTTTTTAATTTGTTTCTCTCTGATTATTGCGCTCTCAGCGTTAGGGGTAACTTCGAAATAAACCAAGATCTTTACATTGTATTTTTTAGTGAATCCTTTGACCATATTATGTTTATGTTGCCAAACTCTTTGAATCAAATTAGAAGTAACACCTGTATACAATGTTCCGTTTCTTTTGCTCGCTAATATGTAAACGTAAAACTGTTTATTCATTTGCGATTTTTCTGGATTCCCGCTTTCGCGGGAATGACGTCTCAGTTTCTTTTATAAATTTATAACGATTAAAACACCAGCAAACCGAAATCAGCTCATAATTAAAACATCATCGCCCTGTTCCTCGATAGCAAGTTTTTTCAAAGGTCGATCGGCGGGTCCTTTAACGACGTCGCCGCGGGTGGTAAATACACTGCCGTGACATGGGCAGGCAAATCCTTTCGTGGTTGCATTTACCGTACAGCCAAGATGGGTGCAGGTCAGGTTGAGCGCGTAAACATCTTTATTCTCCTTTATCACGGCGATCTTTTTTTGTCCAAAAATCAAGGCACCCCCGCCGGGAACCCCTGCTTTTTTTATTCGTAGAAGCACTTTTCGATGTTTAATTCTGGGAATCAGAAATCTTCCGATTAACGGGAGAGAAATCACCGACAAAATCAGTATCTTGATCAGTTTTCGACGGCCTTTATGAGTCGTTTCCATTTTTTGACATATGCTTTTTTGAACTCAGGGGGTTTTGACGCCATTTTTTTAAAGCGCTCCGGCATCATAAACGATCCGTTGCCGACGGTTTGCCCCTTTTGCGACCAGAACGATGCCAGTGACATACCGTTTTTTTGAAGCCGATAAATACGATCTTCTTCTTTTTCCAGAAGAAATCTTCCGGGATTGTTATGGCAGCCGTCGCACATGACCGTACCGCGGCGAATGGTATGGGGAAAGAAAGTTTTCCACTGTGCAGAGAGCAGGCGGTTTTCCTCGCCTACTGGCATGTTATTCTGAACCTCAGTAAAATAAACGATGAACTGCGGCCGGACGGG
>JAOUGB010000550.1 GCA_029857875.1 Desulfobacteraceae bacterium
GCCCACCTTTTATATATTACAGGTTCAGGGGACCCTTTTGGTAGCCCATTCTTTAGGAAGTGGCTTAAAACTATGAGGAGAGAAGATATGCCACTTCTCAAGAATCTACATTTACATACAAACGGACAGCTATGGACGCCCAAAATGTGGGGTACAATATCAAGAGACGTACGGCAGCTTGTAAAAAGTACTGAAATTTCAATTGATGCAGCAAGTTCAGAAACATATTCTATCAATCGTAGAGGCGGGAGCTTTGAACGACTTCTCGAAAATCTTGAATTCGTTAGCACATTGCGAAGAAATGGCCCGCTAGAACGGGTAACTATAAGCATGGTTGTGCAAGAAAACAATTTTTTAGAGATGCCTGATTTTGTGCGTCTTGGCCAGCGTTTTGATTTCGATACGGTTTATTTCAGCCAATTAGTAAATTGGGGGACATTCTCTGAGAAGGAATTTACCAATCGAGCAATTCATCTTCCCACTCACCCCAGGCATTCAGAGTTTGTTGATTTACTTAAAGATGAAATTCTTTATGAGAAATTAGTCTATCTAGGGAATTTGATAGAAATAACAAGTCATGTATAAGTGGGAACTGTAGCTATCTTAAATACTGGTATGATCAATAGGCGATAGAAAAATATCCAGGTATAGATTTGAGTCGGAGTTTTCTTGTTGGGGATTCGCAAACTGATATCCGCCTTGCGCAGGCAGTAAAGTCGTTCAGTATCGGTTTTGATATCGTAGTCGGAGATTGTATTCTACTAAATTTATTGAAGGAAGTGGAATAGAAAATATTTTATGAAACTTGAACTGGTAGAAGACATTCTTGAATCGAATCAAGTAACTGACGAGGATGGTAACACGTACGAGTTGCACTCGGCAATTTCTAAAGCCGAAGGCGAATTTATTTACTCATTGATCCTAGAGAATGAGATAGAACGCAGCATTGAAATCGGCTTTGCTTTTGGAATATCTTCTCTCTATATATGTAACGCCTTGTCTCAAAAAGAATCTCAGCACCATGTTATTATTGATCCCTACCAGTCGTTGCCCCCATGGCATGGTATAGGTGTATATAATCTCAAGAAGGCAGGTTTTTCGTTCTTTGAGTTGGTTGAAATGCCATCCGAAATCGCCCTCCCGGAATTATTACAGAGGCAAGAGACTTTTGACTTTGCATTTATTGACGGCTGGCATACATTCGATCATGCACTTTTAGATTTTTTTTACATAAATCGGCTACTCAAGGTGCGAGGAATTGTCGTGTACGATGATGTCGATTATCCCGCCCTGAAGAAGCTGATTCGTTATATCTCTAATTATCAGAACTATGAAATTATCTGCTCGTTGCAATACGACCGTCCTCTGAGACATCGCATCAAAGATAAAGTAGCTATAGGAATTTCGGCACTGGTTAAGCTTTTACCCGAGTGGTATACTCGACCCGTGTTCAGTGACAATGTCTTTAGGCCTGACTCTTCACTGGGTTTAAACACGTCAATGATCGCTCTGCGAAAAACAGGCCATGATGAGAGAAGCTGGGACTGGTATGCCCCTTTCTAACACCGCACTGCTCCGTACGGCAATAAAGGATGTTTGAAACCTATTAAGTTATTATAAGTATCACTTACTATATACACATATTTAATCAGCATAGTCTACAATTTTGTATAAAAGGATTAGATACCATGGCAACAAATAAACAACTATTTTGTTCCAAACCATTCAAGTGGTTTGAAGTATTTCAAGGGAATGAAATCGGAGAGATTTATCTATGTTGTCCTGGCTGGTTGGACACGCCCATAGGAAACCTTCAACATCAATCCGTTGAAGAGATATGGAATGGCGAAAAAGCACAAGAAATACGACGCTCGATCTTGGATGGTTCATTTAGGTATTGCAATCGCTCCAGATGTCCTTTTTTGCAATCCGTAACTTGGCCGGTTGAAAAAGTTGAGGACGTTCAAGATGAAGATTTAAAACTAGTAATAGAAGAAGAACTTACGGTTCTACCCTATGGGCCTAGGGCAATTAATTGTTCCTATGATAGGTCTTGCAACTTATCCTGCCCATCATGCCGCACAGAAGTAATTGTGGAAACTGCAAATAAGCAACAGATAGTGGAAGTTCAAGATAGAATTTGTAATGAGGCTCTTAGGGATGCTCACCTTCTATATATTACAGGCTCAGGAGACCCTTTTGGTAGTCCGTTTTATAGAAAATGGCTGCGAACTATGAAGAGGGGGGACATGCCGAATCTCAAAGCGATCTTTTTGCATACAAATGGGCAGCTATGGACACCCAGAATGTGGGATACGATATCAAAGGACATACGGCAACTTATAAAAAGCACAGAGATTTCTATTGATGCAGCAAGTTCAGAAACTTATGCTATAAATCGTAGAGAGGGGAAGTTTGAAATATTGCTTACGAACCTTGAATTTATAAGTAAACTACGTGAAACTGGCTTTCTGAAATATGTAAAAATAAGCATGGTAGTTCAAGAAAATAATTTCAAGGAGATGCCTGATTTTGTACGGCTTGGTAAGCGCTTTAATTTTGATGCTGTCTTTTTTAGCCAATTAGTAAATTGGGGAACATACTCTGACGAAGAATTTAACAATCGGGCAATTCATCTTCCCGC
>JAOUGB010000549.1 GCA_029857875.1 Desulfobacteraceae bacterium
GTTGTGTTTGGCTGTAAGCACTGAGATGGCATGACGATGAAAATTCTTGCAAATGTCGGACAGGAGAGGTACTTTCTAATTTCAGGTATAAATGGGGTTTTCGCTGGACTTTGGGTTTCAAATGGTGACAATTTTTTGCATAAATACATCCACCTGTCGGATGAGACCTATTAGCGATTTTCGCAATGTATATTTATCTATAATTATTAATATCTTATATTCCTGACACTATTTGAAACGCTCGGTTTAGGTATGAGTTACTTAGATCAGGAAACGTACCAAAATATGAAAGGAGAGCGCCATGCTGATGGGAAAAAACATTTTTTATATTGTTGTAATTATAGTGTTATTATCATTTGTCGGTGCCTGTACAAGCACCAGTCTCGATGTCAAACCCGTTGCCAAGTCTGAGAATCCAACCGATCATATTAACCGTTTGGAAAATGATCTGGCCGCCGCATATAAGAACCAACTCAATGTTCTGGCCCCCACCTGGTTCGCAAAAGCCGAGTCATCACTTGGCAAGGCCAAAAAAGGTCTTGAACAGGGAGAAGATCCGTCCGAAGTCCTTGGCATTATCGCCGAGGGGCAGACCCAGCTTCAAAAAGCTGAAGAAATAACCAAAGTGGCACGAACCACACTGGCCGACGTGATTAAAAGTCGCGATCTTGCACGACACGCAGGTGCTGCAAAATTAGGATATGATTATACCGATGCCGAGCAAACATTTCTGAGTCTTACAACAGCCATTGAAAGAGGTAACCTGGCATATTCTGAAAAACACAAGGCAGCGCTCGCCGAAACCTTTCGCAGTCTTGAACTGCGTGCCATTAAAACCGAAACTCTTGGAGAGGTGCGCACACTTATCGAACAGGCCAAAAACAGTAAAGTTGACAAAATAGCGCCCCAGTCTTTTAATATTGCCCAGAATAAACTGTCTGAAACCGATGCGTTTATTACTCAACATCCTTACGAGAAAGAAATGATGCATCAAAAGGCCAACGAGGCTTTGTTCATGTCTCAGCGGTTGCTTCAGGTCGCCGATCAGAGTGAAAAAATTAAAAACATGAAACCGGAAGAGATGACGCTTTGGGTGGAAAAAATCTTGTACGAAATAACGGCCAAACTTGCTGCTACGGACATGCGTAACCAGCCTTATGAAACACAGGTGAAGAATATACTCGGTTCAATTGATGCACTTCAGAAGGACCGTCAATTCATGTTTGACAAAGTCAAAACGCTCAAGTCGGAAGTAGAAACTAAAAATTCACAAATCGTAGACCTTGAGGGAAAGACCCGCGAACAGCAAATTGTTAAGGAACGTCTGGCAGCTGAAAAGCGATTCAACCAATTGTTTATAGAAGTCCAAAATCTTTTTAATTCGGATGAAGCGGAAGTCTACAAAAAAGGGAATTCACTGATCATTCGTTTGAGAGCTATTCAATTTCCTGTGGGAAAAAGCGTTATCATGCCGGACAATTATCCCCTGCTCAGTAAAATCCAGCAGTCTATCCGGATATTCGGTGAACCGGATGTGATCATTGAAGGTCATACGGATAGTACAGGCTCAAATGAAATTAACGAGCTTTTATCCCAGCAAAGATCCGATAGTGTTCGCCAGTATCTATTGGCAAACAAGACATTGTCATATGACCGAATCGTTGCGGTGGGCTATGGCTCTTCAAAACCTTTGGCTTCCAATGCAACAGAAGAAGGCCGTGCCGTCAACCGGCGGATCGATGTCATTATTAAGCCCCAAGCCCAGCTCGGTGGGAGTTAACACCTGAATCATGCATGAAAATTGATATGAACACTCAGTTTAGGATGAATTTTGTATAATGCATATCCATTAGCGTTTTACCAGATTCAGGTAACCATCCAATTGAGACGACAAGAAGCTGTCAACTCCTTTAGATAAAAAATCAACTAGCAGAAAATCAACTTGGGCGAGAATGAGTCCATAATTTGCTCGTCGGAGCCCAGGTTGATTTTTCTGCGGGTTTTATATTCTGTATGGTGTTAATGCGATATTTCCAGCTCATCTCGCTCCTGCAGTTTGCCCGCAACATTGAACGATGCACCGGGAGTAGGGTGCAGGATAGTTAGGCCACGATATGGTTTAAGGACGAGGAGGTCTTATTGACATATGAACCGATGGTCCGAGAAGGTGTATTCCTTCGGACACGTATAAACGACAATAGCTTGGCACACATCTGGTTCTTACACGGTTTTGGAGAGTCAAGCTTAAGCTTTAAGGAGGTATTCTTTAGTGAACTTGTTGAGTCCTACAGTCTCTTTGTGCCGGATTTGCCAGGTTTTGGCGTCAGCCCTGCTCAGCCCGAGAGGATGTCCCTTGAAGGGGCAACCGAGGTTACCCTATCGCTGATCAACGTGCTCTCCCGCAACAAAGCTGTTCTGCTGGTTGGCCACTCCCTCGGCTCGGTGATCGCTACGCGGATCGCACGAAAACTGGGTGAAACGGTAAAAGGTGTCTTCAGCATCGAAGGCAATCTGACTCGTTCAGACGGATATTTCTCAGCGCAAGCCGCCGATTTCCAGCAGGCCGATGCATTTTACCGATACTTCCTCGATCTGATTTACAAGCGAGCCGAGAACAGTGAGGTACATCAGAGGTACTTGGCCA
>JAOUGB010000551.1 GCA_029857875.1 Desulfobacteraceae bacterium
ACAAATGGCATTTTTTCTCATAAGAAACGCTGCATCATGTTTTCCGGGTTATTTTCCGCCTTGTGGTACGGATGAAACCCGGAAGAATAGGTCAAATTCCATGCGCCCTTTCAGTTTTGGATTCATGACATTTACGAGATGGCAAAACTGTATCGCGGCTTCTCGGTGTTTTTTGGCTTCAATCCAGTCCAATAGCACGAAAAGGGTCCTCCCTTTGAGCTTGATATAGCCTGGGAGCTTAGTGATCATTGTTAACACCTGTTTTATATCGCGACTATCCTCATAACAAGGGCGAAATATCTGTATGAGGTATTCTCGGGAATGAAAGGCTATCATCTGAATCAAGTCATAGAGCTTTTTCTTCTCCAAGTCTGCTTTATTCATGGGTTTACCCTTGAGCAGTTCCAAGATGGATATCTTCTCAGGGATCTTCTGGAGTTTTGAAATGAAATTGGCAAGCTCATGATTGAGTTCGTCTATCTCCTTGTGGTAGTTTTCAATCTTTCTTTTTAGGCGAATATCTTTACGGTTTCTTACTTTCTCTTCGGTTTGTTTTTTTTCGAAAACGAGTTTGCCGACCTTTTGCTTGATTCCTTTGATGGTCTTCTTGATCATTTTCACTTCCGGATTATCGATTAAAGGTTGTTCTTCCAACTCTTTGATATTGTAACCCGGGTGATAATTGAAATTGAACAGCGACATTATCTCTTTGAAAAAGTTCTCCGATTCGCCCCATCGATTGAGCATGTAAAAAGCGATATCTCCAGCAGGTCTTTCCCTGTCGCTGGTATAGATAGCTATGGGATCGCCTCCCTCAATCTCTTTGAAAACGACCATGCGCACCGTTAATGACGTGGCTGTTTTGCGGCCCTCCTTTTGGGCGGTAGATATGGATTCTTTGATAAGCTTTTGCTTTTCGGCGATGAGGTATTTTTTATCTTTGAATTTCAGGCAACTCCGGTACTGCAAGCCTTCCAATTCGGATTGCTTATAGTACTTGGCCCAGGTAATAAAGTCAGCCTTGTCTTTGAGTTCATTGAAAAAATAGACCCCATATCCTCCTCGATCAAAGACTAAAAGGGGTCGGTTAACGCCTAGACCTATAATCTTTTCGGTAGCCCTTATGATGATAGGCCTGAAGTCAATGTCGCAGCCTTCGGTGATAAAGAATAGGGGTTTTCCATATAGATCTGTAACCGCATAAATCTCATTGCCTTTCATGGCTAGACGCCTCACGGTAAAGTAGCCTTTAGCCAGGGCCTGCAGACCATAATAGGGAAGGAAATGACCATCGACAAAAAAAACCTTTGGATCGATAAAGCCTTTTGTTAAGAAGAGATGGGCAAAATGATCAATCAAATTTTCTGCTGCACCATATTCGGCCAACCCTTTCAATCGGCGGCGGATACTGGCCTCATCCGCAGAGCCGGTTCTGCCCAACAGGAGGCCCAAATCAGTACTGTTGACCAACTTGTGCGTTTCAATGGAATTGAGGCCGATCTGTAGTCCAAAAAAGATAGATTCCAAGATCTCATGATGAGGATAGGTGTTGTTTTTATCCTCCGGTAAGGACTCAAAAGCTGTAGGAAAACCGATTTCATTGATAAATAGATGATGCAATAGCATGCCTGCAAAAATGTTGCGTTGCCCTTGCTGTAGATGATTGAGCAACTCCCTATCGGTACCGGTTTTGGCTTTGGGAGGATCTTCTTTGGCTGCTTGTTCGAATTGTTTTCTAAATTCGGGGTCATTATCAAAGTTGAAATTCAACTGTCTCTCATCATGCTCTTTGACATCGATACTGTCGGCTATTTCGGCCAACTGCTCCATGTCGAGTTTCTTGGATTTTTCTCTCTTATGGTCTTCTTTCTCTGTCCTGATCCGAGCAACAGCATTTCGCGAGACCGACATATCAAGCTCTTTGGCCGCCTCATCGGCAATCTGTTGATCGATCCAGTCAGGGTATTTGCGTATGAGCTTTTTGATCGTTTTGCGGACTTCTCCAACATATTTCCATGGAGCCTTGGGACCACGATCATCCCTGAGCAGGGCATCAATGCCCAGGAGCCTTTTCGTTCGAAGGAGCTTGAACACCGTGTTACGATGAAAGCCACAGATTTTGCCTGCGGTGCTATTATTGCAGTATTCAAGCTCAACAAGTTGAACAGCGGCAAGCCTTCTTTCTTTCAAATTGTCCGGATCGAAAGCAACAAGGGGACGATAATCAAAGTAAACAGTTTTGACCGTTTTGCCCTTGGGATTGCGGTCAGTCCATACGGAGAGTTTACCGAATTTTTCGCACTTGATAACCATTACCCCGAAGGGTAGCTTTACAGTTTTTTTAAATCAAGCATTTTTTTAAAATCTCAGATCCAATGATTTCAATAAGTTACATAGATCGCAAAATCAAAATGCACACGAAATTATGAGAAATGATATTCCAGACATTCCAGATACTTAACTTTCATCTCAATCGTTTGTCAGGATCTCTGAAATAGATTTTTTCAGAGACGTTAAAGGGGCGAAACATGATCGAAGATATTTTCCTAGCTTATCTAAACCATTCATTTAGAGATAATCATAGAAACTTATTTAGAATACATAATGCTATGAAAGAAAATATGAAAATCTCATTAGGTGAG
>JAOUGB010000552.1 GCA_029857875.1 Desulfobacteraceae bacterium
ACCGCCATCAGGATCATGAACCTGAATCCCGGAGACCGGGTGCTGGATGTGTGCGGTGGTACCGGTGATCTGGCGATTCTGGCTGCCGGACCTGTCGGCCGGAACGGGCGGGTGACCATATACGACATCAACCGGGCCATGATCGAAGCCGGTGTGCACAAGATTGCCCATTTGCCGTTAAAAGAGCGTATCTGGTTTGTTCAAGGAGATGCCGAATACGTGTCTTTTCCGGACGGATATTTCGATGCCGCCATGGTGGGTTTCGGAATTCGCAATGTCACCCATATGGACCAGGGGTTTAAAGAGATGTGCCGCGTGCTGAAACCCGGGGGAAAAATGATGTGCCTGGAGTTTTCAAAACCGACATCGCCCATATTCCGGTGGCTGTACGATATCTACTCATTTCATGTGATGCCGGCGCTCGGTGAGGTCATCGCGGGATCAAGCAGGGCATACCTGCATCTAACCGAATCCATTCGAACTTTTGCATTGCCGAATGAGCTGACGGCTATGTTGAAACAGGTGGGATTCTCAACAGTGACGGAACGTAAACTCACCAACGGTATTGCAATGATTCATCTGGCTGTCAAAGGATAAAACATAAGGTACAACCATGAAACTGAACTGGGCTGAACGGTGGGTGGTCAACAATCCCCTAAGGGTATTTCAGCAACACATAGAGATTAAATGGTTACGACATATGATGCCGCTGAATCCGGAGGCAACCATTCTGGAGGTGGGATGCGGACGCGGCGCAGGGGCAAAATTGATCCGTAGAGCCTTTAAACCGTCTCAACTGCATATACTGGATCTGGACATTAAAATGATTCAAGGGGCAAAGACGTATCTTTCAGGAGCGACAAAAGATATTATGATGATGTATGTGGGAGACTCCATTGATCTTCCATTCAAATCAGATGCACTGGATGCGTTGTTCGGATTCGGTTTTTTGCATCATGTTCCAAACTGGCGCCGGGCACTTTCGGAAGTCGCCAGGGTTTTGAAGTCCGGAGGTGTGTATTATATGGAGGAGCTTTACCCTTCACTCTATCAGAATGTTATCACCAAACGCATCCTTCTTCACCCCGAACATGATCGTTTTACCAGCAAGGATCTTCGAACTGAACTGGATGCAGCGGGTTTAAGTCTTAAAAACTCTTTTGAGTTGAAAAAAATGGGAATCCTGGGCGTGGCCACCAAGTCGGATGGTATCCTTTAAGGTATGACGTCACTTTAAAGGATGTGGTCGTGTTGATCGTATGATTCAATCCATGAATCTGAAAGGTTTTTTTTATGCTACAAGATATTAAAAACCAGACAAAAATCATTTTAGACAGCATTGCCGATGGTGTTTTTACCGTCGATTCTGATTGGAAGATTACCTCCTTTAACCGGGCTGCTGAAAAGATCACCGGTATCAAACAAGATGAAGCCGTCGGCCGGTATTGCTGGGAGGTTTTTAAGGCCAGTATATGTGAAAAAGGATGTTCCTTGAGAAGAACCATGGAAACGGGGCATCCCATTATCAATCAACACATATTCATTGTTAATTCAAACGGAGATCGAATTCCAATCAGTATTTCAACCGCCATTTTAAAAGACAAAAACGGCAGCGTCATCGGGGGAGCGGAGACATTTCGTGATTTGAGTGTTGTGGAACAACTTCGCAAGGAATTGGCCAAGCAGCATACCTTTTATGACATTATTAGTAAAAACCGGGAAATGCAACGGCTGTTTGAAATGCTGGAACTGGTATCCGGGAATGATACCACTGTTCTTTTAGAAGGTGAAAGCGGCACGGGAAAAGAGCTTTTTGCAAGGGCCATTCACTCCCTCAGCCAACGAAAAAAGGGACCTATAATTACTGTAAACTGCGGTGCTTTGCCGGACACGCTCCTTGAATCCGAACTCTTCGGGTACAAAGCGGGTGCCTTTACCGATGCAAAAAAGGATAAACCGGGAAGATTTGCTCAGGCTGAGAATGGAACCCTTTTTTTGGATGAAATCGGAGACATCTCCCCAATGCTCCAGATGCGGCTCTTGCGTGTCCTTCAGGAGAAAGTGTATGAGCCTCTCGGCAGCACAAAATCCGAAAAGGCAGATGTCCGCATCGTAGCAGCCACCAATAAAAACCTGGAGGAGTTGGTACAACAGGGATTGTTTCGAGAAGATCTTTATTACCGGATCAATATTGTTAAACTTTTTTTGCCCCCTCTAAGGGAGCGCAAAGAAGATATTCCTCTGTTGGTGGAGCATTTTCTTCGAAGATTTAACAGTCTGCGCGGGAAGGAAATTCAAGGACTATCGCCCAAAGCAATGAACATTCTGATGTCTTATGATTTCCCGGGTAATATAAGGGAGTTGGAAAATATCGTTGAATATGCCACCGTGGTTTGCAAAAATCATTGGGTCGGAAAAGAACATCTGCCTGGAACTCTCCACCAGAAGATAGACATAAGGAAAATACCAGCCTCTGAAAAAATCATTAAAAGTGAGCCTTCATTAGAAGCCGTGGAAAAAGATATTATTTACAAGACGCTTAAGAAAAATAACTGGAATCGAAAGTTAACCGCCGTCCAAATGGGCATTCATCCGTCGACCCTCTGGCGTAAGATGAAACGTTTAAATATCATAGCGC
>JAOUGB010000035.1 GCA_029857875.1 Desulfobacteraceae bacterium
GCCGTGAATAAGCGGGTATCCGGTCTCCTTGACCTCCGGGCCAGTGGATCCGAAGCCGGTATAAATCTTCATGCCCCATTGCATCAGCGGGCAAACGGATTTCCCACACCCCTTCACTGTTGATTCGTTCAAGCGCAAACCTTTTCTTCTCCTGCCAGTTCGTCATATCTCCAATCAGATATATCGCATCGGCATTGGGTGCCCATTCCCGAAAAATCCATTCGTTGCGATAAAAATGAAGACCGAAGTATTCGTGACCCGAAGCAAAATCCGCCAGACTGATCTTATTGCCGGTGAGCATTTTTTCCGTTTTAGCAATTCGGGTAAAACGCCGTTTGAGATCTCTTTCATACGGCTTAAGATAGGGGTCACTCTCCAGAAGAAGTTTTATGGGATCATTCATCATTGGTCACGTGCTTGCCACGCCTGCCCGGTGAAATGTGAAATTTATTTCACCGGGGTGAATTCCCTGCCCCGAAAAAATTACTTCATGAGGGGCACTCGTCACTTGTTACTCGTCACTATTTGTTTTGGGTTGACATTCTTCATAAGAAGCTTGGGGTAATCAGCGGACGCTGTAACATCTTTTCGTAAAGTTCGATGTATTGTTGGGCCGTCACGTCATGATTGAAGGTAGCAACACTTTCTGTCATTATACGTTCAATTTGTCGCGCTTTGGTTTTTGCCGGGAGTTTATAAAATTTCATGGCCTCCTGAATTGCCCAGAACAATCCCCCGCTATCATAGGTTTCAAATTTGAAGCCGTTGCCTAAATTTTTATTCACATCTAGCTGAACAACCGTATCGTGAAGCCCCCCTGTATCATGAACCACCGGCAATGCACCATAGATGGCGCCGATCATCTGCGGTAGCCCACAGGGTTCAAACAGGGAAGGCATCAGTACAAAATCAGCAGCACCATAGGCCAGATGTTCCAACCACTCGTTGAAATCGCATATGGCCACTTGTTTATGTATCTGGTGGTAATTAACGATGTCTTTAAAGTGTTGCTGAAACTCACCGTTGGCCACAAAGAGAAACTGAATATGCTCTTTCCAGTACATAGAGACTACCCGATAGAGAATTTCTGAAAGCAATTGGCACCCTTTTTGTCTGTTGTCTAATCGCGAGGGCCAAAAAAAGATCGGAGCCTTGTCGTCCTGAATTAGGCCGAATTCTTTCTGCAGATAACGTTTGTTTTCCTTCTTACCTTCTGCATGATCCTTGGCACCGTACTGGCGGTAAAGGTCCTGATCTTTTTCGGGATCAAAGCTGGGATCCGGCGCGTTGAGGATACCAACAGCGCATCCGGCATGCCATTTGTTGGAGAGTTCTTCCCTCAACGGCGGCTCAATAAAATCATGTCGCCCCTCAATGATCTCCATAAGAAACGTCGGGCTGACCGTATTGACAAAATGCGCGGCAAAGACGCCGCTAACCAGAAAATCCACTGGATTCACTTCTCGGGCACTTTCGTACTCCTCGGCATAATTCACATAATACAGATGCCGCCAAAAGTACGCGGCATCGATCCCACGATCCTCGATAAGGGAAAGACGCGTTCTTACGGTATGGATATTATGGATAGTGAAGAGACATGGAATGCCCCCTTCTCTGGATAGGGCCGGGATCAGGCCGGTCATCCAGTCGTTGCAGTGTATCAGATCCGGCTGAACGCGGGGAATGATATTATTGATAACTTCTCTTTGAAATGCCAGCGAAAGCTTGGTGTTTTCACCACCATAATCGGAATAGACCCGGTTAAGATAAAAAAAGGCACGATCTTCGGCCAAATGCACCCTGTCACCCGGCATAATCCGTTGGATGGCGTTCAGCTCCTTTTTAAGAAAGGGGGCAAGACGGTCCCTGAATATGGAGCGGTAATCAGGAAGCGCCACATGAACATCAGCACCCTGATCAAATAAGGCCTTGATCAGGGCAGCAGATACATCGGCCAGCCCCCCGGCCTTGGCCGTAAGAAAGCTGGCCATGCTTTTCATGCGGTCAGGCAGATAGGTGACCTCAGGGGTAACGATGAGTATACGGGGATTTGCCATTTTACTATCCCTATTGATATTTTTTTATACGAGTAGCATGTTTAGTAGTCATTTCAATCGATCCATCACGCCCATGTAATGTGTCCGGGAGCGAACTTTATTCGATCATCTCCACGGGGAACAGCCCTGACAGTAAATCCGTATCGACCTGAAGCGGCACAGGTGATGTTGCAGGTGTATAGATATGCACCATTTCCTTGATCTTCTTTAACTGTCATTTCTTCATAATGACTTTCAGATATCGTATCCACTGTTTTCAGGGGTCCATAATAGAGTTCTATGTTGACCTCATCCGGGCGAAGTTCCCCCAGATTCACCACCGCTGTTAGGGAAAAATTGTCTCCCACCCGAAACGGACCTTCTGTTTCCCGAACAGGAGTCTCGATATTTATTTTACTCCACAAGGTGTCGAGTCGTTGATATTGTTTTGAAAAAACTACAGCATCTTTGGCACTATCCGAAGTCAGAGATTCCAGGCGCCTCGCAGCCGGTGCATAGAAAAGCGATTCATATTTAGAAATCATGACATGGGTGCAAAAATTCTGCATCGCCATCACCATCGCTGCTTTCATCATTTTTAACCACCGGACCGGAATATCTCCGTTTTTTCTCTCATAGAAACAGGGGATGACCTCATTCTCAAGAACATTATATAGGGCTTGGCTTTCCACCGAATCTTGATATGCCGGATCTGTGTACTCTTCACCATTTCCGATACGCCATCCTGTTTCTTCTGTATATCCTTCACACCACCATCCATCGAGGATACTTACATTGAGAACGCCGTTGGCAGCTGCTTTCATTCCGGAAGTGCCGCATGCTTCAAAAGGACGCCTGGGTGTGTTCAGCCACACATCCGCACCCTGAACCAAATGCCTGGCAATATTGATGTCATAATCTTCAAGAAAAGCTATTCTGGGACGCACCTTGGTTCTGCGTGCAAATTCAATGATGCGCTTGATCAGATCTTTGCCCTCATTGTCTCTGGGATGGGCTTTTCCTGCAAAAATGAACTGGACCGGTTGGCTCTCCGATGTAATCATGGCCTCAAGTCTCTCAGGATCTCTTAGCAGAAGATAGGCGCGCTTATACGTTGCAAACCGACGGGCGAATACAATGGTCAATATGTCCTGATCCAGAACCGATTCAGCATCTTTCATCATTGCTCTGGGAGCATTTCGTCGGCTGTATTGTTTTATCATCAGTGCTCTACAGGTTCGAATGAGGCGGCTCCGGCTCATTTCGTGAGCACGCCAAAGCTCTTCATCATAAATGTCATCAACCCGATGGGTTACTTCCGGACTCGACACGTGCTGATGCCACTCAGGCCCCAGATATCTTTCAAAAAGCATGACATTCTCTATGGAAATCCAGGATGGAATATGTATACCGTTGGTAATATGGGTGATGGGAACCTCGTCTTCAGGGATTCCTTCCCAGACATGAGACCACATCCGTCGGGCCACCTTTCCGTGCAAATCGCTGACGCCGTTTTTGTATTGGGCCATTCGCAAACCCAGCACAAACATGGAAAGGGGGGCATCTGAACCGGATTTCACAGCTTGCCCCCACGATATAACCTCGTCAACGGTCACCCCCAGCCGGTCTGCCAAGGAACCCAGATACGGTTTTACAAGATCCAATGGGAACTCGTCGTGACCGGCGGCCACTGGCGTATGGGTGGTCAAAACCGTTGTTCTGGAAACAATCTCTTCGGCTGTCTTCAGATCGACGTTATATTTCGACATCGTTTGGGAAAGTCGTTCCAGGGTGGCAAAAGCACAATGCCCTTCATTCAAGTGGCACACCATGGGATAAATACCCATGGCTTCAAGACAGCGCATTCCCCCGATTCCCAGAAGCACTTCCTGGGCCAGCCTTATTTTTTGATCTCCGGCATACAGACGTGATGTGATGTTTCTAATATGCGGAGGATTCTCCGGCAAATTGGTATCTAGCAGATATAGCGGAACGCGTCCAACCATTATTTTCCATACAGCGGCTTTTATTTCGCCTGTCGGCCCCTCCACAGATATGGTGACATCTTTCCCTGAACGATCTTTCGCCAGCTTCACGGGCAGATGATAGATATCGGTCTCCGGATACTCCTCCTGCTGCCATCCATCCGGATCAAGGAACTGATGAAAATAGCCCTTACTATATAAAATCCCCATCCCGATCAACGGAAGGGCAAAATCGGACGCCGCCTTCAGGTGGTCACCTGCAAGCACACCAAGACCACCGGCAAAGATAGGTACACTCTCATGAATTCCATATTCCATGGAAAAATACGCAATGGTACCATTTTGTCCGTATGGTGTTTCGCTATGATCCACAGGGGTTAAAATCTCAGCGACAAAACGCTCTTTCACCCGTTGCTGATGGGCCAGAAAGCTTTTGTCTTTTGATAGTTTTTCCAGTTGTTTCTGGGGAATTAAGGTTGAAAAAACAATGGGATTTCGCCCGGACTCTTCCCAGAGTCTGGGATTAATCCGACGAAACAGCTCAATGGCGTCCAACCGCCAGCACCACCAGAGATTGCGCGCCAAAACCTGGAGAAAAGAAAGCGGTTCAGGAACAGCAGGGAAAACCTGAAAAGTTTGTATATGGCTCATATTCATCTATCCTTGTTGTTGGTCTTTTGCCTGCCCCGTAAAATTCCGCCAGGACTATTTCACGGGGGCATCCGTCACGTATTATTCATTACCAGTGATTCGTCACATTTAATTTTCTGTTAAAATACTAAACCATTGATCAATAGTCAACTATCTGGTACCCAAACAAAATTTTCTTTAGCCATATTAGCGAAAAGTGAATCGGGCAACAGCCCGTTAATTTGCATCTTTAAGCAGCTTCCACACCCGAACGATCTCGCTGGCGCCCCAGGCCTGTGCATCACAGCCCCTCGGTTGATGTGGAAAATCTCCGTCCAGAATTTCCGGCACATGACCGATGCAACCTTTGGATATGAGTCCGGCACTGCTTGCCAGCCAGTCAAGTGCCGTCTCTTTACCTTTTATACCATAAGCCTTTATCCATGCTTCACAATAACTGGGAAACAACCATGTCCATGCCGTACCGTTATGATAGGCCGGTTTCCGTTTTGTATCTTCATCTCCGATATATTTTCCCTGGTAGGGATGGTCTGGATCATTCATCGTTTTTCCATGATACTCGACAATTAGAGGACGTCGAACAGGTCGGTCGGCAAGACTCCGTATGGCACCGGGTATCAAAAGTTCCTCACATGCTGCGACGACCTTTCGGCAAACATCCACGTCGGATACAGCGCCAAGGGTGACGGCAAGGAGCTGATTCGGTCTCAATGCATCGTCAGGCTCTGCCTGCCTGGCCGGCACTCCTGGACCGGCATGGAGACAATCGGCCAGATGCGCTTCATTTTTGAGAATATAATGCTCGAGAATCGAAGACTGAACCTGAATTGCTTTACGTTCCCAGTCGCCCTTATCCCCCGAAGGATCGATGCGGGCCAAAAAAGAGAGCGTCGCATACCACAGTGCCTGGATCTCGATGGGGTAACCTTCACGTGGCGTGCCCGCTGGAAAGTTGGTGTCCATCCATGTAAAATGGGATGGACTGAAAATGAGACCCGATTCAGGATCCATCCGAATGCCGTTGGATGTGCCGGTCATGTAAGCATGGCCGATGGAAAAGAGAATCTGGCGAACGGTCCGATTGCCATATTGCATATCAAGGAAAGCATCGCTCCCCTCAAACCTTAAAAACTCATCACAAACAACACAATACCAAAGGGGAGCGTCGGAAGTGTCCCTGTTTCCCGCATTTTCCCCCTGAATCATGTTGGGGATCGTTCCGTGGGTTTCATATTGGCCAAACAGTTTTATTATATCCCGGGCCTCATCGGTTTTCCCTGCTGCTATCAACCCTCGAACAAAGATCAGGGCATCTCGCCCCCAGTCAAGGAACCATGGATATCCGGCAATAACCGTATGCAATGCACCTCGATTCACCGTATAGTGATCCATCGCTTTTTCCAGCACATCCACCGGTGCTAATAATTTGTTTTCTTCAACGTTAAACGACTCACTGTCTTTTATCGATGGCATGATGATCCCGGGATCAGGTGTTTTTCCCTCCCCAATTCGTGCATTCAATGTCACAGATCCACCGTCGGTCAGGAACGTATGGAAATAACCGGGACTAAAGAGATCCGAATCCGGGTCAAGACCTCGCTCAGCCTCTTTGGGTCTGTGAACCATGTATTGCCACTCAGGCTCCCACACAAAGTCGCCGTCAGTAATCGTCATATTCAGTTGATGCTTCTGATCCGGGGAAAAATTGAAGCCATCCGGCTTTGAATCGACAGCATGCTGCCAAGTGTGTTCAGGTCCATGGTAGGCTTTGGTGGTATCATGAAAGTTCCGGTTTTCAATATCAGGCCGCAAGATGAGGCGAACCGGTTCGTGGTCAGGCAGCCGTCCATTTCGGCCTTTGGCCGGTTCGCGGTTAAAAATCATTCGCAAACTATTCTCTCCGGATATCATCTCCACATAAACGGACAAAAATACATGTTGCCCCTGCCCTGTGGGTACCTGAAATCGCCATATCCCTTTTGAACCCGAATTAGAATAAAAGGAAACAAAACAATCATCGCAAATCTCTTGTGAATATCCCTGAAACACCAGCCATGCCCGGCAGCGAGTGAACATGATCCAGCGATCTTCGGGAATTTCGCAGTCTATATTTGCCGCCAATAAGGCATCGTACCGGCTTGAAAGCTCACCCCAGGAAACAAAGGCCCTGAGCATACCGCCCCGGCCGTTGGTTCCAAGCATAAGGAGAGAGCGGTCTGAAAGATCCGCCCGGTCAAAAATTCCTTTTACAGTTGCATCTTTTGCCCTGGGAAGGAAAAAAAGTGGCCCATCAACATGTTGGGTTTCTCCTGGCGTGTAAACCGATATCTTCAGAGTGAAAGAAGAATGAGCTCCTGAAGAATGCATAGGGGAAAAGAGTGCAAAAAACGACCCATCCGAGCACGGCAAACTCTCCTCCTGGGCAAGGCACCGGTCCTTATCCATAATCCGGGCACGAAAAGAAGTATCTGCACGGACCATCAAAAAATGATCCGGCGGAATCATGACCTCTCGCCGGATGTCCCTGGGCCACTGCCATGTGATGATCCTTGATTCATCACTGAAAGGGTTAAGGCTGCGACAAAACTCAACGGGATTTTCCGTAAACTTCCGAGCCATTTCATCCGGATCAAGAGTATCCAAATCTTGAACACCTTTGTAGAATCGAAAGATGTCCAGGGCCTTGGCGCGCATCCTCTGTTTTTTTATCCGCTCCGGATAAAGCAAGGCAAAAGATTCTGCTTCGAGGATAGGATTCATGTCAAGAGGGTCATCGGTAAGACAAAGGACCTCGCCGGGATCGAGGAGATGGGAAAACTGCTCATGAGATTCGGTAATCGTCACCACCTCTCCGGAGATCAGGTCCGTCAAAGACAATTCTGACATGCCTGTCTTTTGAGGATCCCAGGCCCCCAGAGTCTCTTTCTTATCATCCAGATTTGCCAAAATAAGGAGCTTTTTCCCCGATGGCAGATGATGCCTTACCAGTGCCAAATGATTCCCCTCCCCTTTTTGTAACATTTTTAGTTCTGTATGGTCGTGAAAAGCCGTATTAATTTTGAGGAGGGTGTTGAGACGTCGAATGTGTTTTACCTGGTTTGTTTTTGAACCCCAGTTTAATGAAGAAGCCCCATGGACATTGATCTTTTCGGTGGCATACCATTCCACACCATTGGCAAATCCGAAACCGCCTTGGGAACTGAAAAGGGCGCACAGAGCGGTACGCATACGGGCAAATATTTCGGACCGTTCAGCCAGACGCAGGTTGTCGTGGGTCTCGGCGAAATGGACGGCAATCCCGTCACTGGCAGATATCTCGTTGGCTCCCGGCAGATACGCTTCGATCTGGTTGCGGTCATAGTTCTGAAACAACTCAGAATAGGTCCAGTTGAAATTGGCCCTGTTCAAAATGTCACGGGACACTGAAATTTTTCCGCCAAGTCCTTCTAAAATAAAAATGGTGTCCGGATACTGTTCCCTGACCTTTGCCACCATATACCGCCATGCAGAAACCGGTATCATGTATCCTGCATCGCAGCGAAATCCGTCCACACCCCGGCGGCACCAGGTAATAAAAACATCTGCCATATATTCCCACAGATCCTTTTTAGTATAATCGAGCCTCGTAAGGTCCTCCCATAAGACTCCCCAGGCGCCCGGAACTTCGATTTTACCGTCAGAGTCCCGGACCAGCCACTGCGGGTGGGTTTCATGGAGACCGGCGGCCCAACCGGTGTGGTTGATAGCGATGTCGATAAAAATCGAGGCCTGACGCTCATGGATTGCATCCACCAGCTCAATGAATTGCTCAAGGGGTGTGGCCCGTGAATCGAATTCGGCCAATGCCGAATCAACGGCTGTAAAACTAAGGGCCGCATACGGGCTGCCAAAGCGTCCCATCCGGGCATAGGTGGTAGGCGTGGGATGGATCGGTAGCAACTGGATAACCCTGCACCCCAGTTCACCGATGATGAAATCCAACTCTTTTATCAAATCACGAAAGGTTCCTGAAGGTGGAATAACGGTATATCCGTTTTTGTCCAGACTTTGGATCAAATTTTCATCCGCATTCTGAAAAAAATCACCGCTTTTGTTTGGACCGAACTGTCGGACAAACGCATTGTAAATGATGTTGGAGCAGCAGGTGTCTGCCGGCTCAACATTGATGACGACATTCGACCCTTCCGGCCATACCGGTCGTGTCTCCCCTTTGGGTAAAAAAAAACATTTCCCCTCAAAATGTCCGACTTCACAAAGCGGAACTGTAATTTTAAAGCTTTGGTCGTCAATGCGCTTCATTGATAGGTCGAACCAGTCCCTGCCCAGCGGCGGCCGGTTATCTTCGACCTCCGTGATGATCTCTCTTCTGGCTGTTTCTGCATGCCCAATGTTCGTCCGAAGCCAGGCGCTTCCTTTTTGAGGGTGGGGAAGAGAGAGGGTAAATGAACGGGTATCGCCCCGAAACATCAGAATGCGGGTCCCTGGTTCAGGATTCTGAATAACTCTATTTGAATTCTTCATGTGGCTTCACTTTTTACGAGGGTGTTTTGTATTAGGTATTTAGTGGCCTTGCAAGCCGGAATATTGACAGATATTTTACCTGAATCTTCAACGAGTTGGAGGCTTTCATATGCAAGATTCAGGTTTTAAACCTAAACACAACATACAAAACATCAACATTTTTTTAAATTCGAGTTTTATGAATTTATTAATATAGGTCAATGAAAATTGGGTGTCAAAGGAAAAGGCGTCATTATGTAAATACTGAAGGTTTATATGGATGAAGAAATTTGCGGCCCATTCATAACCTCAGACCGAGAACCCAACAGATCAGAAATCTTTTGTCTGAGTTCTTCGGCTGCTGAATGGCTTTTGACCACATATCCATCAGCCATAGAAAGTTGGGGACAATCCAGGTGGGTGTCGTGAATGGTAACGATAAGCACCGGAAGATTCGGATCACGAACTTTTATTTCTTTTAATACATCCCACACCAAAAATCCATGCTTTAAGTATTGATTCAGCAAAACAATATTGGGCTTAAATGATAAAATATCTTCCGTAACAGCTTCGATATTATCCGTTGTTGAGACATTATGCTTCTCACCGGTCAGCCCTTCCCTGCAAAGGTCCCTTATCCATGCCTGATCATCGATAATAAGGATATTGGCCATTTTTATCTCCCCGGCCGAGTCTTCTTGCAAGAGTTCCGCTATGGTGAAATGGAATCGGCACATTCAAACAGCATAAAAGTAATCTATATTGAAAATCAAATGTATTACAGTTTTAATAGTACTCTACGTACTTAACACCGACTCCGAAATGATCGTCATCTTCACCGCCAATATCTTTCCACCATTTGACTTCAGCAAGGGAAATGGTCCGCAACCCCTCGCTGAGTTCAGGATCAGAAGCATCAAACAGACAGTCATTCATTTGGAAATAAATATTGGCTCCCTCTTTGAAAAAAACATCGGACTCGAAATACATGCCATCCTTGCTGAAATTGAGCACTTTGGCATTGAACATCTTTTTTTTGTTAAAACAACCCCATGCGATGGATGCTTTGCATCTATGACGTTTATCGGTTCTTTTTTCCATAAGTCATGTCACCTCCTGCAATACGTTATTTTTCAAGCTCAAGCGGAAGATAGATCAATCGGGTTTTTCGAGTTAATGCACAACATGCCTCTTTAATGTCACTGCGACTTGGTCATCAAGATATAGAAAAATGAGCTCCAGGGTACAATTGTCTAAAAGATATCTTTCCCATCCAAGCCTTTCCAGTGCATATTTTACTTCAACTGTTGTAAAATACCATACACTTCCTTTAATATTGTATACGTCTTTAATCAGTCGAGTTATCTCAATGGGGGCCAGCCCTCTGTTTTTTAATCTCCCTGATATCATATTTCTTATATTTAGCACCAAAGCCTCCGGATTAATTTGAGTCACTTGATGTGTTCATTAGAAAATACATCAAAGCCTATATTTTTATTTTTTAATGCTTATCAAATTTCAATTTGTATTGTCCATAGAGAGGATGGTTCATTTTGATAGGGGAAACTCCTATAAAATGGGAACTTATCCTAATTGTAGCTGGAACAAATTACAGCGTATCTAAAACTTGACTGCACTCGCCGGTTGTTTAACGTTGAAGCGAAAAAATTAATAAGGTTATTTCTTCAATATTTATGATATGGTGGAGCAGATCAACTCTTGACAAAAAGTATCGAACCTGAAAATATTTGGATTTTATTTTTAAATGTATTAGACCCAGATCCGATGAAATAATGAATCTATTAACAGCTTACGATATTATTC
>JAOUGB010000553.1 GCA_029857875.1 Desulfobacteraceae bacterium
CATACCGAAAAACAAAACAGTTATGGGTGCGATATCTGCCAGTTTCAGCAGCCTCGGATCATCTGCATTGAGAATCGCCATGCCGCCCGCCTTGATTTTTCCCAGCAGTTCACCTTTGGCCTTCATGACCGCTTCCATTGAACCCAATCCTTCAAGGTGTGCAGGACCGATATTTGTAATAAGGCCAACATCCGGCAGACAGATTTCAGCCAGCCGTTCGATCTCCCCGGGTCTGTTCATTCCCAGCTCCACAACAGCCCATTGGTGGTCTCTGGTCAGGTTAAGCAGTGTTAAGGGGAGTCCGATGTCATTGTTTAAATTTCCCTGGGTCGACAATGTGCAAAACCGACGGGAAACCACGTCTGATGTCATTCTACGGGTGCTGGTTTTTCCGTTTGAGCCAGTAATGGCAATAACCGAAACTGGTGTGCGTCTTCTATTAAATGCCGCCATATCACCCAGAGCTTTAGTTGTATCATCTACAGTGATACAAACGACACCGGTGTCTGACAATTCGAGTTTGGAAAGCATGTCGGTTTTTCTTTGATCAATCAAACATCCATTAATCCCTTGTTCAATAACACTACCGATAAAACGGTGGCCGTCATGAACCTCTCCTTTAATGGCGATAAAAAGATCATCGGCAGATATCCTTCGAGAATCGATGGAAACTCCGGTGAACGTGCGTGCCAAATCCCCGCAAAACAGCCGTCCTCCGGTGGCTTCTAGAATTTCGGCAACACGCCATGAGATCAGATCGGAATTTGTAAGGTTTGGATTATTGGACAGGACTTTCGGATTTGATCTCGTTTTGCATCCAGGATTTTTTACGTTTAGCGTTGAAAGAGCTTTTTCCGCTTCTCTTCTGTCATCAAAGGCAATGGTTTTGTCTCCGATGATTTGGTAGGGTTCGTTTCCCTTTCCCGCGATCAGAATCGCATCGTTTGGTCTGGACACTTTTATTGCAAGGGTGATGGCATTTTTTCGATCCGGCTCAACCACATATCCTTTCATGGGAAAATTTTCACTGAGATCCGATGGTGTAAACGCATGAGCAATCGATCTTTTTGTACCCTCAAGAATCTGATCGATAATCTGCATGGGGGGTTCGGTTCTTGGATTGTCCGATGTGATCACCACAAGATCAGAGAACCTTCCGGCGATGTCACCCATTTGAGGACGCTTTGCTTTGTCCCGATCGCCGCCGCAACCAAATACGCAGATAAGCCGGCCCGGAGTGCATTCTCGTAACGAAGCGAGCACATTCTCAAGAGCATCCGGTGTATGGGCATAATCCACATATACAAATCGTTTGTGATCATTGGAAATAGATTCGAGACGCCCGGGCACGGCTTTAACCGATTCAATGCCGTGTTTGATGGCATCCACTGAAAGACCGAGGACAATGCCCACACCTGTGGCGCAGAGAATGTTCTCCAGATTATGCTGTCCCACAAGATGTGATTTGAACTTAAAAGCGCCGTTAGGGGTGGAAATTTTACCTGTAATGCCGCCCAAATCGTAACTGAAATCCTCGGGTCGTATGCGATTGTTGTCTGAAAAGCCTGCAGAGAGCACAGACCCTCGGCCAAGGCGTGATTCGAGGTTATGGCTAAGTTCTCTCCCTCTTTCGTCATTATGGTTGATGATAGCCAACACCCGATCATTTTCCGATTTGACGTCAAGGATTTCTGTGAAAAGCCTCTTTTTACAGGACCAGTAGGAATCCATATCCTTATGATAATCCAGATGATCCTGGGTCAAATTGGTAAATATTGTGAGATCGAATTTGCACTGATGAACTCTGTATAGATCGAGGGCATGTGAAGAAACTTCCATGACCACATGGGTCACCCCGTTATCCAGCATTTCTGCCAGGATTTTCTGGAGATCCAAAGATTCGGGGGTTGTCATGGGATTTTGAAACGTCTTGCCGGCATATCTGTAGTTTAAAGTTCCGATGACGCCCACATGGATACCTGTTTTATCAAGAATATGTTCGATTAAAAATGCAGTGGTTGTCTTTCCGTTGGTACCTGTGATACCGATTAAAAAAAGTTTTTCCGATGGATTTATAAAAAATCGGGCGGATATGGCGGCTAAGGCTTTTCTCGTATTTTCGACTTCGATAATTATGGATTCACTTTTGACGGGTTTCTGGGTAACAATGGCTGATGCGCCCCTTGTCAGCGCTTCATCGATAAAGTCATGGCCGTCAGCGGTAAGCCCCTCTATGGCAACAAAGAGTCCGCCCGGCTGAACATCCTGGGCTCTGTAATGGATGGAGCCTATCTCGGGATCCGGTGAAAGCAAAAATCCGGCATCCGGATCGGGGTGCTCAGTGTTTCCAATATCCGAAACATGATTGCTTTGCCCTGCCTCTATGCCGTAAAATCTAACAGGATCGAGAGTTTTTAATAAATCTGAAAGCCGCATTCTTTTTGTCTATCTCCTCAGAGAAACCATTAATTTGTCGGTCTTTCTTTTTGGTGCTATATGCATATAGTCCAGTGTTTTCTGGGCGATGGCTTTAAATGCAGGCGCTGCAACAATGCTTCCGTAATGCTGTTTTTGGGGTTCATCAACAACAACCAAAACAGCAATTTTTGGGTTTTCCACAGGGGCAAA
>JAOUGB010000554.1 GCA_029857875.1 Desulfobacteraceae bacterium
AAGCTTCTGTCCCGGGAATCGCCCCTTTTATTTTACAGATCGATGACGCAAAGGTAGAGGCATTTTGTATTATTATCTCCGGTGGCATATTTTTAATAAGACCTGCAGCAAGCATTGCTGCATAAGCATCACCGGCACCAACAGAATCGGCAACCATTTCTGGTTTTGCCGCGTCAATGCTGAAATTGCCGTTTTTGGTATATAGATCGCTTCCTTCATGACCTTTGGTCAATGATATGATATTCAGTCCATACGCATCCAGCAGATGTTGAACAAAACTGCGGCTGCTTTTTTCAAATATCATGAGCCGTTTCAGTTCTTCAAACTCCTCCTGGTTTAACTTTATTGCATTTGCCCGTAAAAGCGATTCGGAAATTAATCGATCATTATAACAATCCGGCCGCAGGTTAATGTCATAAAAACCAACAGCCGATGACGCTTTACTGGCAATGATTTTTTGCACATTCTCAAAACCCTGTTGAGATCTCTGCACCAAAGAACCGAAATAAACCAGCTCGGCTTGACGGATTAATTCCCGGTGAACCTCCGGTATAAACTCGATATAATCGTAAGCCACATCGGAAGTAATCCGGAATTGCGGCACGCCATACTCGTCAAGTTTGACCCTTACCGTTCCCGTGGGGTGAATATCATCCAACTGAATATCATCCAGGTCGAATCGATACATCTCCAACAGACTCAGGATTTTCTTGCCGTCGGGATCATTTCCGATTCTCGAGATAAATCGAACGGGAAAGCCGAGATTTTTCAGGTGAAAGGCAAAATTAAAGGGGGCACCTCCCAATCGTTTGTAAGATGGAAACACATCGAATAAAATTTCACCGACAACACAGATCATAAAACCCCTTATTCATCTTAAAATGATACTATCTCCTTAATGAAGCTTTTTAAACTGGGCGCCAATATAGGGTTTCCCTGTTTTTGGCTATATTATAAATTGATTTGAGATAGCACTGCATTTAGTATTTAGGTAACATAAAGGAATTATGGCCGCAATATTTATAGAAGTGGAAAAGAGACATGACATGGATTAAGGATGGCATATCTTTCTTCATATAAACACGGCCATTTGGTATCAATTTATAGTGGTTATAGTGGCTACCCACATTTGATAGCTTGCAAAATGTCCAGATATCTAATGATTCCAAACTGATGTGATACTAATAACCTATCTATCAATCAATTTCAATATTTTAATGAAAACCTGGTAATCCCGTCAACACTACATCTTGTATAATTTTGTTCCGATCCAAGCCGGTTTAAAATTCACGATGCCTTGCCTTCATCAGTTTCCATTTAATTCAGTCTGGATGAAGAACCGATTTACTTTTCACACCGATGAATATTCATATAGCCATCCAAAAGATGAAAATATCATCCACCTCAAAAACCATAAACATGTCTGACCTGACTGCCTTTTAATTAAATTTCAAACCTTTCTCTCATTTCTTCGATTAGATTAAACCCAAAGTACATCTTCAAATGCATCTCAGGTATTAAAGCAATGTCGAGGCCAAGCTCTATTAAGACAAGGTCAGTTTAAAAAATTTGTAGTATAAGCTGAAATATTTATTAACAAGTTATCAACAAAAATCCTCAGCCATATTGATTCAATATCAATTACTTCTCTTAATTATTGACAAAATTAACAATTTACAAAATGTTCAAAACTATAAATACTGAAAAATCCAGGGTCTTGATTATTATGGAAATCTTTTTAATCCCATAATGTTCAAACTTCTATCGAAGGTTTGGAGAAAAGATTAAAAATCTACATTCCGGTCAAGGCACAAATTATTCAATACCAAAGGCCTTGACTTCACTCTCAATCCTAATATGACAATAATCCGATAAATATTTTTTTGAAATTAGCAGATATTCAACGTAAATTGGAGTATATGGAGGATAATATAATTGTTAATAACTTAACCACAGGTCTGGAGATGGCTGAAATGCCTGTAGAAACATAGCATTCAGAAAAGCTCGAATTTCAGAACGTTTGATTTTTAAAAGAAATTAAATCCTGGTAATACAATAAGATATAACTCCTCGACAATCTGTTAATAGAAAAATGAAAAACCAGAATTATCGGGTTTGACATAAATAAAATGGTTCGCTAAATAAGCTACAACTTGATTCGGTATTAAGCCGGTTTTCTGATAATCTGCGATAATACCTCTATATCGTTCGATTTAGTATGTTTTCCTCTATTCACTCCCTATAAAAAAAGCAGATAAATCTGTTTTTTTAAATATCAAACATTAACGGATATGAAGAAAGTTTGGGACGAGGTAAAAGTTTCTATCAAATCAGGAATTCCTGCTCACACGTTCAGGATGTGGATTGAGCCTTTACAACTGGCAAGGTGTGATGAAAACCGCATTGTTCTTTATTCCCCCAACTTTTTTTTCAGGAAGCGGGTTCTTGAGAATTTTGGTGCCCTCATAGAGTCCGAAATAAAGAGTGTTCTGGGAAGAGAATGCCAGCTTTCCATCAAGATCTCCGCAAAAAATTCCCTCCCAAAACCGAAAGCATATGAAGACCCTCAACTTCTGCTTCCCAATATAAATGTGTGTCCGCGTAATGGTCGTCTTTTGAAAAAGGAT
>JAOUGB010000555.1 GCA_029857875.1 Desulfobacteraceae bacterium
GATGTGTTGACTAATTGCTTTAGTTGCTTCATGCAACACAGCTCTTTGGCTGCAGCGATTAGATATCGGCTGAAAGAACCAAGTTAGACCCGGGATGCGTTCATTTTGCTTCTTTAATCATTTCCATTGTGATAGCTTCCACTTCTTCAGCAACCTTCATTAGAGATTCTGAATTTGACAAAACCTCCAACAGTGCTTTAGGCTTTATCATTCCAATTTTAGTTTTACCTTCTTCTGAATATACCGAAATCCGGCAGGGTAATACCATGTTCATACTCATATCATCGGTCAACACTTCTTTGGCTTTTTGAGGATTGCATATCTCAAGGATCTGACATTCATTGGGGAAATCAACACCCTTTTTCCTCAAGGTCTCTTTCAGGTTGTGAATGTGCAAAATCCCAAAATTGTGTTTTTTCACAGCTTCCTGCAAATCGAAAACGGCTTGCTTGACGGTTTTCTCGGTTTCGACAATATATTTCATGTGAAAGCCTCCTTCCATTTTCAAAGTTCAAAGTTACCCGATTGGCAATGAGTCAGCCTATCCGGACAGCAAGCATTGAGACTGAGCCGCCATCTACCCCTTGTACCGGAAAGCTGACCGGTTCCATTTCCTTGCGAAGTCCAAGTATATAAATAAAAGGTAGGTAATGATCGGGTGTCGGAACAGACAGGGTCGCGTCATGGCCTAAACTCTGGTAATCAACAAGAGGCGCATCGTCGCCTTTGCTCAACATCTCACGCACGTGTTCCTCAAATCGCACAGCCCAATCAAAAGGATGGATATCGTGCTTACCCCATGCATAGGCAGCGAGGTTATGAACGATATTGCCGCTGCCGATGATTAAAACACCTTCTTCCCGAAGTGGCGTGAGTCGTTTCCCCATTTCATAATGGAAAATAGGTGGCTGAGTCTCATCAATACTGAGTTGGACGACCGGGATGTCCGGGTTCGGAAACACGTGGTTCAGCACCGACCATGTTCCATGATCAAGTCCCCAGCTTTCATCAAACCTTACCGAAGTAGGTTTAAGCAGCTCTTTAACACGCTGGGCAAGTTCGGGACTTCCAGGAGCAGGGTATTCCACCTGGTATAGTTCTTTTGGAAAACCGCTGAAATCGTGAATTGTTGGAGGAATGGGGTTTGAGGTCACCATACAGAAAGGTATGTAATAATGAGCAGACACAGAAAGTATGGCCTTGGGGCGTGGAATTGATTTACCAATAGAAGCCCATCCCTCGGTGTAAGTGTTTTTCGACAATGCGTTCATCGGATTGCCGTGTCCGAAGAAAATTGCCGGCATCAGATTGATCAATGAAATACCTCCCTATTCATCGCTCAACGCCACGGTTAAGAGGTTAGCAAAAGAGCGAAGCGAATTTAGCCGTCTGAGTCAAGTGTTTTGTTGGACGAAGGTTCATTATTTGTCAAACTCTGATTTCATTTCCTGTTCCAATGCCTGTATACGACGCATAACATTTTGCATAAATATTTGAGAAGATTCGCCAAGCTTCTGCATAGCGATTTGCTGTTTATTGATGTACAATTGGCCCAATTCAGACTCGAAAAATTGTATTAAGGACCTCAATTCTTCATCTGAATATATTGATTTGATAATTTTCACGTGGTTTCCTTTGATTTTTTCCCACGACAATTCTTCAACTAAAATATTCGTCATCTTGTTACTATATTTTTCAAGTAATTTGCGTTTATTTTCATTTAAGTTCTTTGCCCTGGAATGTTTATTTATTTGCTGTGAGATTTGTGTTTTTAGCATATCAAGCAATTTGCTGTTTTGATCCTTTTGCTTGGTAACAACTAAAAATTTTTCTGCGAGAATATCGGATCCATCTTGATTTGCATTTGAATTTATAGGAAATGACAAAAAAAATAAAAGCAGAATAATTGTAACGTATCTCATATAATTTCCTGTTTTGTATGTCCAACGGGCGCGAGATGAGCTACTCCCCCGAATTGGGGAATAGATTCCTGTGGCCCGACCGCTGTTCACCGTTCCCGGATAAACTAGTAAACTTGAAACTTATAATTTTAGCGGTGTCCCGGAAGTCCTAAAAGTTAGAGTGTGAAGCCGGTTTTAACTTTCCGAAAATATTATTTAAAATGTATTAAATCAATAATCAAGGTTTGACCCCATTCCTGCTTATCATCGGTCCGCTCCGTGACCGGTTTTCGCCAGGATCCCTTGAACTGTTTCCTCCATACTGGCGCTTCGACCGACCAGCCGGGCAGACATTTTGGGAAACCCGCTGATTACGGCCATCAGGACCGATGCCGTGTATGGAACCGATTGGATTAGCAACATGATCTCCCACAGGTAAGCATCGGGTGAATTCATGGGCGTATACCGAGCCACGGCATATGCGGCCAACCACAGGGACAACATAAACAAACCCTCTTCCCGGGCGGCGGCCAGGGCGTTGGATAGGGGCTGGGCAACGGCCATCTTTGGGGTGCGGAAAAAAGCCCGGCCTTTGTGCACAAGTCCAGCAAGCACCGCCAGGCCGATAACGTGTGTCAGCGCCAGTCCCGCCAGGGCGGCGGCCGCGGTCTGACGGGGGTTGGCCCCCACGCGGGTAGTGTAGAGGTGAATCATTTTGACCATCT
>JAOUGB010000036.1 GCA_029857875.1 Desulfobacteraceae bacterium
GAAAAAAGGGATGACCTTCATCTTCTTTTTGAAACCATCCTCAATGAAATACCGGCCCCTGAATACGATCCCGAAGAACCGTTTCAGATGCTGGTGTCTGATCTCGGATATTCAGATTATCTTGGTCGGCTTGCTATCGGAAGAATTTTTAACGGAAAAGCCGAGTTCCATGACACCATGGTCTGTATCAATGACAAAGGGGAACATCTCCCGCTCAAGATATCCAAACTTCAGGTATATGACGGGATGAATCTGAAAGAGGTTGAGGCGGCGGAACCCGGCGATATTGTCGTTCTCTCCGGGATCGAGGATGTCAAAATCGGTGACACGATCTGCACAAAAGAATTTCCAAAACCCTTAAAGAGAATCACCGTAGACGAGCCGACCATCTCTATGGAGTTTACCATCAACACCTCTCCCTTGAGCGGGAAGGAAGGCAAAATCGTACAGTCCGGCAAAATACGCGAACGGCTGATCAAGGAGACCCTTAAAAACGTTGCCGTCAGGTTTGAACAGACCGAGGACAGGGAAAGATTTATCGTAAAGGGCAGAGGTGAATTTCAAATGGCCATTCTCATCGAAACCATGAGGCGGGAAGGGTTCGAACTTTCCGTGGGCCGTCCAAAGGTGATTTACAAACATTTAAACGGAACCATGCTCGAGCCCATTGAGACACTGTTTGTGGATTGTAATGAACATTTTTTGGGAGTTGTCACCGAAAAGCTTTCCATAAGAAAGGGGCGACTGACAAACCTTGTCAATAACCAAAGCGGAAGAATAAGGGCGGAATTTTCCATTCCCTCACGCGCTTTAATCGGTTACCGGGATGAATTCCTTACGGACACAAAGGGAACCGGAATCATGAACACCCTTTTTGCAGGATATGAGCCGTTTCGCGGTGATTTTCCCACCCGGTTTACCGGCTCTATTGTTTCAGACCGGCAGGGGAACTCCGTGGCATACGCACTCTATCACCTTGAACCCAGAGGCCGTCTTTTCATTGTCCCCGGAGAACCTGTTTATGCGGGAATGATTGTCGGTGAGCATAACAAGACCGTTGATATCAGCGCAAACCCAAGCAAGGAAAAGAAGCTCACAAACATGCGTGCTGCTGGAAAAGATGAAAGCACGGTATGTTCGCCGGTGCAACCCATGACCCTCGAAAGGGCCATAAATTTTATAAAAGATGACGAGATGGTGGAGGTGACCCCGCAATCCATAAGGCTGTATAAAAAAATACTTTCCGTAAAGAAGCGGAAACATAAAAACGAACTGAACTAACGTTCCGAGATAACAAATATTTAATAAATACATCATGAACAATAACAAAATAGAAATCGACAAACGTCGGACCTTTGGCATCATCAGCCATCCAGACGCAGGCAAGACCACATTGACCGAAAAGCTCCTTCTTTATGGAGGTGCCATTCAGCAGGCTGGCGCCGTAAAGGCCCGCAAGGCAGAAAGATATGCAACCAGCGACTGGATGGCCATCGAAAAGGAACGGGGCATATCCGTCACCACATCGGTGATGAAATTCAATTACAGGGATTTCGAGATCAATCTTCTGGATACCCCCGGACACCAGGACTTTTGCGAGGACACCTACAGGGTTTTGACGGCCGTCGACAGCGCTTTGATGGTCATCGACAACGCCAAAGGAGTTGAACCCCAAACCGAAAAGCTCATGGAAGTTTGCCGCATGCGCAACACGCCCATCATTACCTTTATCAACAAGCTGGACCGGGAGGGCATGGCACCGATTGATATTCTTGACGATATTGAGAGCAAGCTTCAGATCGAGTGCACCCCCCTTTCATGGCCCATCGGCATGGGAAAAAGATTCAAGGGAGTTTACAACCTCTATAAAAAAGAGCTTCACCTTTTTACGCCCGGCCTGGAAACGCGCCGAAGGGAAGGCCTGGTGATTAAAGACCTTTCCGACTCCAAACTCGATGAGGTTCTCGGAAGCCAGGCCGATGAGTTAAGAGAGGATATTGAACTCATCGAAGGTGTTGCAGCACCCTTTGAACTTGACCATTACCTTAAAGGCAACCAGACCCCTGTTTTTTTCGGAAGTGCCATCAACAATTTCGGGGTAAAGGAGATGCTGGACGCCTTTGTCCAGATGGCGCCGTCTCCGGGTCCCAGGGCAGCGGTTACACGAAAAGTTTCTCCCTATGAGGAAACGTTCTCGGGTTTTGCGTTCAAAATTCAGGCCAATATGAATCCGGCACACCGGGACAGAATCGCATTTATCCGGATCTGCTCGGGTAAATTTACCAGAGGGATGAAAGCCGTTCATCACAGAATCGGAAAAGATGTTACATTTTCAAATGCCACCATTTTCATGGCCAATGAGCGTGAAAACGTGTCGGAAGCCTATCCAGGCGATATCATCGGTATACATAACCATGGGACCATAAAAATCGGTGACACATTTACGGAAAAGGAGCCCTTAAAATTCTGCGGAATTCCCAGTTTTGCCCCTGAAATTTTCAAAAAGGTCATTCTTAAAAATCCCATGAAGGCAAAACATCTTCAAAAAGGAATGCTCCAGCTCTCAGAAGAGGGGGTTGTTCAGGTTTTCAGACCGGTTGCCAGAAACGGTTATATATTAGGGGCTGTCGGGATGCTTCAGTTCGACATCACAATGGAACGCTTAAGGTCCGAATATGGCGTTGATGCTGTTTACGAACCTGTTAATTATCATGTCGCGCGGTGGATCGAATGCGACAATCCTAAGAGGATGGCGGATTTTGAGAAAAAAAATAGGACCAACATGGTAAGAGATGCCCAAGGGTCCATGGCCTATCTTACAACCAGTGAGTTTCAGCTCGACTATTGCATGAAAGAATGGCCCGGAATCGCGTTTTTTAAGACCAGGGAAATCAATGCTTATAAGTAGAATATAAATCCCGCATCAAAGGATACATCCATGGGTGGCAGATTTGGAAAATATGGGGACATGAAAAGAAAGGCCAGGCTCCGGCGCAGCAGGGCATTGAAAATAAATGTTTACCGATTAAAGCAAACATCACGAAGACTTAAAAAAGATAAAGGGATCCAGCTCCAGTCGGCAGACAAATTGAAGGTGTCTGTTGAATTCAAACCGGATGAACTTACAGGTCTGAACGAATCAAATGCCTGAACTTCCGCTCTCACCGTTGAGACCATCTGGAGCGTTCTATATTAAAACTCCTCAAGCGTTTTTGGATTAAACCCTCGGACAGAGGGCCCTGGTTTCACAAAATAATTGCAGCAGCGCAAAAGCCGCCGCACTTTTTTTCTGAGTCGGAGAGCCCCACAACGGCCAGCGATTCATGGCTTTTAAGATCCTCTCCAGGCTGTCATTGAACAATATCGCCCGCTCGAACTCTTCATAGGACCTTCCGGTTCCCCGGTCGATGGTGGGGAACCATACAGGAACCCAGCCTTCCACGGTTTCATCGTACATCTCCCAGGCATCCGCCGGGTTCACTCCTGGCGGCATGGTCTCCCAATGGATGGCGGGCAACGGAAGGTCTTTGTCTAAAAATTCAATGAGCAATGGGTTTGGTTTTCTGACTATTTGTGTTCCTCATTTTATATTGACCAACACGATTTGTTTTGAACTTGAAAGCGCATAAAAGAAACCCCTTGAGACCTTACTTAGAGATCTTACTTAAGGGCTTCCAGTGCTTCTTCGGCCGCCTCTTTCACATCAACGCCATATGGGCCGTTCAAAACGGTTTCAAGTTTTGGAATTATTCCCTTGTCCCCGGATTTTCCCAAAAGATAAAGAATGTCCCCCTTGACCGTATCTTCTGCCGTTGAAAAGCAATCCCATAAATAGGGTATGGTGTGGTGAAGCAGCGTGTAATTTTCCTCGGCAATGGTTTCAAATGCCACCATGGCTGCCAGGCGAACCGGCCATTTTTTGTGAACCAGAAGTTCCGTGAATGCCGGAAAGATTTTTCCGCTGTCGAGCATCATTCCGGCCACCTTTAAAGCATTGCCGTCTTCAAACATGGCTTTCAATGATGACGCACTGAGTCGAGAAGGATCCCGGCTCAAAATCATGTCGACAATTTCTTCCATCTGAATCGATCCGGTCCAGTAAAATTGATCATCCAGCAATACTGTCGGTGCGGATTGGATATTGTCGGATGCGGCCTTTTCCGGAAAAAATGAGCCGTCAATGATGGTCAGCTTTATGGATTCACTCGCCGCAGCAAGACACAGCAACTGCATTACTGTCGCCGGACAAAAAGGACAATGGGGCATAATATAAACTTTCAACAGGGCGGGCACCCGGATTTGATGAAGCTTTTTATGAACCGACAAAGGACAATTTTGGGTCTGGCCATCACTGTCGGCCAGCGCACTCAGAAACGGTTCAAGTTCCCTACCCGTTGGAATCGCCTGATATCCAACACTACCGATCCGGATGATGGGTGGTTTTGATTCGTCGTCCTTTTCTCGTTTTATCTTTATCTTAGGGGCAATGCCCGTCAAATCATCACAGAAATCTTTAAATGCTTGGCTGCGTTCATCCTCGGTTAAAATAAGCGTGATGCGAATGTCGTCTTTGAGTATCCGGCTCCAGTTCGCTATTTGTTGTTTTTCTTTTTCCGGAATCATTGCTTTTTAACTTTAAAATTGCCTTTTTTGCGAAACCATCAAACTTGACTATCGGGCAAAACAGGACTTAAACCGCTTTGCGATCTCATTTTCCACCCATTTCATATCATTTTTCTGCTTTCCAGTCCGGTAAATACCGATAATCTTTTCAGCGTGTGATTTGGCGGTACTATAGCCCACAGCCACTGCTTGTTCTATCACTTTCCAGTCTCGTGTTTGAGTAAAGTCCTTAAAGGCCTCGATTATTTGAGGAAATAATGTTTTGGTAAAGGTTTCGAGAAAAGCGACATAAAATGCAAGAGACGATGTTTTTTGTTCTTCGATAATATGGGTAAGTGTTCCATACTCGCTTGTGTCAGCCAAAAGGTCTTTAACGGTTCGCGTTAAAAGCTCGATGGGTGTGTGGGGAAACGCTGCAATAATTTCTTGCCATGTTTTGCGGTCAAAAACCGTGTCCTGCATTTCGCCCAACTCATGATAGATGTATGTATCTGCTTCATTGGCCGCAATTCTTGACAAATTGCGATGTAAATTTTCGGGTGTCTGTTCTTTCAGCCCATAATCTTCCAAACCGAATCTAAGAGCATAACGTCCTGAATTTTTAATATAAAATATTTGATCCCAGAGATAAAGTCTGGCGGATTCTTTTCGAACATAAATACAGTTGTCCTGAGACAGCGCAGGAATTGTCAACAGATCTCGAGCAAGCTCCTCACCAAGAACAAATATCGTAATTCCGTTTATTTCTTTCTTGTCCTCAATTGCGGCCAGAAAAAAAGAGGGTTTAAGGCTCCGGGCATAGCCACCCCCGTAGATGTATCCATGGGGTTCTAAAATCGCATTGATTCCTTCGACATCAAATGGATCGAATCGATGCCCTAAAAGGGTGATGTCGCCAAAATCTTTTTCAACCAGTTTTTCCCATGTTTCCTCTTTGTCTCCAATCCATTTTAAGACTTCTGAAGGATCATTTTCAATCCAGGGGTCCAATCTGTTTTCCCACTTGTACAAATCCCGCAATCGCAATGCCAAACCACAGATGGAGTAGAGTCCCGCATGCTGGGCATCCGTAATATTGCAGTTCTCAAGGACTTGGCCGGTGATGTCATTTATTTGGAACATGTCGTGTTTACTCAATATTAACGCATCTGCGAGCTCTCAAGTACAAAAAATATATCTTTTGCAGGGATTGCCCCTTCTCTTAAAATTATGGGTGGATCGACGGTCACATCTACGACGGTTGAGCCGATACCCCCTTTGAGCGGGCCGGCATCAAGAATCAGATCCACTTTATCCGAAATCCGCGGATCAATATCTGAAACCGTTGAACACGCTGAATCGCCGGTAATATTGGCACTTGTGGCAGTAAGAGGACCTCCCACAGCCTTTGAGAGGGCTAAAGCAACAGGGTGCTGTGGCATTCGAATACCAACTTTGTCGGTATTTGCCGTAAGGTTTGCCGGCAGTGTGTCTTTGGCCTTGAAAATAAGGGTGACCGCACCCGGCCAGAAACAGTTCATAATGTGTACGGCTGCCGAAGAGACATGTTGAACAAGTTTTGTCAGGTCTTTTCGATGGGGTATGAGGACCAGCAAAGGTTTATGATAAGACCGCTGTTTTATTTCAAAGACTCTGTCCACAGCTTTGGCGTTCAAGGCATCTGCTCCCAATCCATAAAGATACTGGGTGGGGAACACAATGACCCCGCCATTTTTTATGATCTGAGAGGTCGCAACAATGTGATCATCTCTGGGATTTAATGGGTCAGCCTGAATGATCTTTAAGCTTTTTGGCTTTTTGATCAACTTGTTTTGCGAGCTCCTTTTTATAGGTTTCCAGCTTTTTGGCAAGGTTCGGATCTGTAAGTGCAAGTATCTGTACCGCCAGGATGCCTGCATTTTTTGCCCCCGGTTTTCCAATGGATACCGTGGCCACAGGAACCCCAGGAGGCATTTGAACCGTGGAAAGGAGCGCGTCGAGCCCCTGAAGGCAAGATGAATCTATTGGGACGCCGATCACCGGAAGCGACGTATATGCCGCCAGATTCCCGGCAAGATGTGCGGCATGGCCGGCCCCGGCAACAATCACTTTTATGCCCCGTTTGTGGGCGGAAGCGGCAAACTTGGCCGCCCTTTTAGGGCTCCGGTGAGCAGATGCCACCGTTATTTCATAAGGTATCCCGAAGCTTTTTAAAACCAAAGCGGTTTCTTCCATCACATTAAGATCCGAATCGCTTCCCATGACAATGCCAACTTCAGCACGCCGATCCGGTTGTTTTAAAGCCTTATTTTCTTTTTTCAAATACACCTCCTTCCTTATCCCGGATATTTCATGTTTGCGAGGCGCTCCAGCAACTCTTTTTTCTTTTGATCCAGTTCCTTACGGCGAATCTTTGCACCTTTTGTCCCGCCGTTTAAGGCGATTTCCGAAAGATAATACGTCCCATCATCCGTAATATGGATATCCAGATGCGCATAGGGAAATTTACCACGCTCCATTGCTTTGCGACAAAAATTCAACAAATCCGTGTTCATCTCGTAGGGATAATTTTTCCCGCCCATGGAGATATTCATTCTGAAATTATCGGGATTGTGCCGGACATAAGCTTCTTTATAATCCCCTGCAATAATCACCCGTACATCAATAAAATTATCCAAAAAGGGCTGAATGACAAACGGATATGACGTTTCGGACAGGGCCACAAAACTGTACAGGGTTTCAATGGTATCCCATTTCCTCACACCATGACCGCAGTGCAGATGATCTTCTTTGGTAACCAAAGGGGCGATTTTAAGTCTGTTATAGGTGTTCACCGCCTCAATGAGATCCGTTCGTCGTGCGATAACAAAGGTATGGGGCAGCATCCAATTATTTAAAACAACAGCCTGCGTCGCCTTGGAATGATTCAGAACCTGTGAAAGGGGAGATGGAAAGCAGGATACGCCGCGTTCCATAAGATCGATAAGAATTGATTGTTTGATATGTTTGTAGGTCAGTATGCCTAAAAAGATATCCCCGGAACAAAGGTCCTGATAACGACCCTTGAGTTCCTGGCTGCTCCTGATGATCATTGAATCACCTGTTGATTTTGTGCCCTTCGATACTCAGTTCAATCAACCTGTCCAGAAGTTGGCTGAAAGGAATACCCGCTTCTCCGGCAGCAAGAGGCAATAGGCTGGTGGCCGTCATGCCGGGGATGGTGTTGGTCTCAAGGACATAAATATCCTGATCTTTAAGAATCATATCGGTCCGGCTGTATCCTCTACAAAACAGTGCCTTATGTGCTATTTTGGATATTTCCTGTGCTTTTTTAGTCATCACGTCATTAATTCGGGCCGGACAAATCTCATTTGTAGCACCTGCGGTATATTTGGCTTCGTAATCAAAAAAATCAAAGGATTCGCTGGGAATAATTTCAATAATGGGCAATGCCTCAACCGGATTATTACCAATAACGCCGCCGGTGAGTTCAATACCGTCAATATACGCTTCTATCAACACCATAGAATCCTGTTCAAATGCTTTATCGACCGCTTCTTTCAGCGAATCTTTTGTTTTTACGATAGATATCCCAACACTCGATCCACTGCCAACCGGCTTGACAACCAGGGGCAGGCCCAGTCGCTGAGCATACCCATCTATATCTAAAGCATCGTTTTGTTCTATTACAACGTAAGGTGGAATCAACAGGCCGGATTTTTCGTAAAGATGTTTTGAAGCCAGCTTATTCATACCGATAGCACTCCCGAGAACCCCTGACCCCTGATAAGGAATGTCAAGAAGGTCGAGCAATCCCTGAACAGTGCCGTCCTCGCCAAAGGGTCCGTGGAGAATGATCAATGCGGCATCAATTTTGGGTGCGTCCATGACCAGTTGCGGAAGGTCGGTTTTTGGATCATACCGAATGATATCGTACTTATTATGGTCCAGGGCGTCATAGACCTGGTTCCCACTTGAGATAGAAACTTCTCGCTCGGAGGATATCCCCCCGGACAAAAGGGCAATGGTTAATTTTTCCATGAGGTTTCCTTTCCGTTTGAAAAATGCTGAGATGGATGTGTTGATAAACTAAGTGCACTAATTCATTATGGTGACGTATTTTTATCAGGACAACTATCCAAGATAAACTGAAGTCCAAAAGTTTGAAGTTTGAAGTGCCTAAAGTGAGCTAAAGTTGAGGAATGCGCTTTCAGCGCGATCAATTATAATTAAAATTGATAGAATACTTTAACTTTAGGCACTTTAGTTCACTTTAGGCACTTTAAACTTTCGTGTACATAGAATGAATAAACCCAGTTATAAATACGGTATCGTATTTAAGAATACGTATACTAAGCTTACGGTATTTCTGGGTTAGGATTTGAAAATCTGTTCCTTGAATTTGTTATATTCTTCAAGGGTAATAAGGTTGTTCTCAAGCAGTCGAACAAGTTCTGAAAACTCTTTATAGCGAATAGATTCAGGATCTTCGAGTTGTTTGAGATGGCCTGATGAGTTACTATTCAGGGCGGGTGGGTTATGATGTTCGCCGCCGATTTTTAATGATGCAAGTCCCCCAAGAAAACTGATCTCAACGCTTCTTCCGCTGTGCCGATACGTGTTAAGTATTTCCCGAAGGGTTTTTCCTTCCATTTTCATGCGTTTGTAAAAATGATAGCCTGAAGCAATTATGGCGATTAAGCCGCCCAAGAAAATCCAAATCATGTAATTAATAATGCCACGGAAAAAGATGACCATCAGGACCAAACCTGCAACCAAAACAACATGAAGCACAAGAATGAAATAGGCCATCAGGACGCTTTTAAAATGTTGGCTCTCTTTTTCTTTTTTAGGTAACGCCATAAGATGTATATTTCTTTTTCCTAAGCTGAGCGTTTCAAATTTTTGAGACGCTCATTTTGGGTTTTAGATTTTTCAATATGCCCCACCAGCTTTTCCATATAATGTTGGGGCATTTCAAACATAATGGATGTGTCTCGAATTGTATTTAACTTCATGATTAAAAAGTTTAACTTTTTCAATACACGGTATTTTTCAGATGTCTCTTTCATACCGGCCAGAAGGTCTTCTGTCTGTTTAATCTCCTTTTTTAACTCAATTTCCGGGGGAAGACAGTCTGCATTTTTAAGGATTTTATAGGCCAGGCGCAACTCTTCGGGAATACACATGTTTTCGTTTAATTTCAAAGGCTTGCCGGATCCATCAAGGTTTTCAAATTCGCCTTTCTTTTGAGCCTTTAAAATTCGTTCTTCGACGATTTTTTCAAATCCTTGAATCATGGTTGAGCGCTTCGTTTTATTACACTTACGTTATGGTTTATAATTATATTACAACCCACAATATTTTCAAGCCGGAAAACAATAAAAAACATAAAGCCCCAATGATAAATGTCAGAGGGGCCCAGTTTTTACAAAACTGGCAGAAACATACGGTATTTGTTTCATCGTAATACCGTGGAAACATAATCGATTGATGATTAATGCTCGCCTGTATATTTCCAATACTGATAATCATTTTTGATGTCAAGTTATTTCAAATTGTTGATTTAACTGGAGGTGCCCCTCTATTCTCTATGGATAAGGTATTAATTTTTTCTTTTCTTATTTCACAATATATAGTGTTTTTACTTGACGTATATATCAATAGGTTGTATGTACCTCCATAAGATGACGGAAAAGAATCAGGAACAAAAAAAACAACAGTGCCATCGAAGACTTTTCCTATTAAAAGGCGTTGCATACCTTTCCGGCGCCCTGTTTGGACTGAATCTTTTTTCAAATGCAAAAGCAGGACAAAGGCGCATCTTTCCGATTAACACCCCCCCTTTGCAAAAATTGCCCTTATCTGAATTTGCTCCCAGAATCGCCTTTATCATTGACGATATCGGGAGCAGCATCTCCCGAGCCCAGGCGTTTTTGGACTTGAAGATGCCGATGACATTTTCAATACTCCCCAAATTACAGTACTCCGATCTTCTCGCCGAGGAAATATACGAACAAGGGCAGGAAATCATGCTCCACCAGCCCATGGAACCTTACGGCCATGAAGTCGATCCTGGACCAGGAGCCCTCTACATTTCCAATAGGGACACAGAAATTGAAGAAATCATCGAAGAAAATCTCTCACAAATTCCCCAAGCAATGGGTGTGAATAACCACATGGGTTCCAGGTTTACGTCTTGCTCCGACAAAGTCGTTGAGGCATTGAAGATCATCAAACAGAAGGATCTTTTTTTTGTAGACAGTTTGACGAGCAGTCATTCACAGGCTTACAAAATGGCCAGACAGTTGAAAATGAGGACCGCA
>JAOUGB010000557.1 GCA_029857875.1 Desulfobacteraceae bacterium
AAAACACCTTCGTCGTTGTTATGGTTCGATGACATATTTATTTAGTCTTGAAAAACCTGATCCTCTACGCCAAGCCAGAGAAAATTGGCTATGCCTGAAAAATCGCTGGAAGAGTTTGAAGTGAACTAAAGTTTAAAGTGAGCTAAAGTTAATGAATTCTACCAATTAAATAAAATCATCGGAGCGGAGCGACTCCATAACTTTAGGCATTTTAGATCACTTTAGACACTTTTAACTTGTACGGTTTTAAGTAAAGCAGCCCCTTCCAGGGGTTATATCAAAGCCGGTTTCTTTGGGCCCGGATTCTTTACTTTGTTTTTTGATCACTGCCCCATAACGGGCTGCGGCCGAAACGTTCAAACCACCATTCCTCTGCCGAAAGATAGTTGCTCACTTCCTCTTTTGAGAAAGAAAATTCATAGTTTTTACAGTAATCGTTGATGAGCCTGTAGGCGGCAATGATTCGGGTGGTCATTTCCTTGCAAGTCTCTTTGTCGGCTTTACACCGATCCGGATGCCATTTTCGGATCAATGCTCTGTATTGCGACTTGATATCTTCCATGGTCGCACGTTCAGGTAAATCCAGTAACATCCGGGCGGTATTAATGTCCTCAAACAGGCCCATTTGAAATCACCTTTACCTCGCCGCCTTTGTTTTGAAAAAAGTGTTTAAGTCCTTCCAGTTCTTCCGCTTTACACGACGCCATGACACCAAAACAATCCCCTGAACAGCGGGGATCATACTGCTCGAGCCCCTTGAATTCGGGAAGCTGCATCTGATGGATGAGCCCCACCACATTTCCGAATATAGCAAACAAAATGGTAAACTCAAAGCCAACGATAAAAAACGGTACCAGGGAAATCACCGGTTTTCCGCTGACAATGAGATGCCATTGAGAAGCGGTAAACATTGCCAGAAGAAATCCGGCAAAAAAGCCGGTAATGCCGCCGGCCAGGGTGAAATAGCCCACCTTGCTCTTTTTCAATTTCAGGGCATCGGCTATTTTATGGCTGGGAATCGGGCTGTGCACGCGATGCATCGGCCAGGGCGAATCCTTGATATCCCTGATGGCGGATATGGCTTGATTTTCATCCGTGAACAGGCCCATGACCCGATATTCAGCCGGCATGATCTTCTCCTTGATCGAGGATTTCCTTCATCTCTGTCATGGACACCGACGGCAGGTGTTTCACAAAGAGAAAGAAAAAGAAAAAGAACAGACAAAATGCACCCAGCATGATGCCGAATTCGATAATCGTCGGCGAATAGAGCCCCCAGGCGTGGGGGATGAAGTCATGACTCACACTGGAGATAATAATCACAAAACGCTCGTACCACATACCAATATTGATAAGTATTGAAATGCCGAACAGCCAGAAAATCGACGTCCGGATGTGTTTGAAAAATAAGAGTAAAGGGATGATTGTATTGCAGATCACCATGATCCAGAATCCAATGGCATAGTCACCTGTGGGGCGATATTTGAAAATAGCTATTTCCAACGGGTTTTGGCTGTACCAGGCGATGAAAAATTCCGTGGCATAGGCAAATCCCACAATCAGGCCGGTAAAAATGATGGTTTTGGCCACATTTTCCAGAACGCCGGTGGTGATAATTTTTTCATAATGAAAGATCTTTCGTAGGGGGATCATCAGGGTAAGCACCATAGCCAGCCCCGAGTGGATGGCGCCGGCCACAAAATAGGGTGCAAAAATCGTCGTGTGCCAGCCGGGCACAACGCCCAGCGCGAAATCCCATGACACCACGCTGTGCACGGAAATTACCAGGGGGGTGGCCAAAGCGGCGAAAAACAGATATCCCCGGGCGTAATGGCGCCATTGTTCGTGTGCGCCGATCCATCCCAGAGAGATGACGGTAAAAATCTTCTTTCGAAGACCCGTTGCCCGATCCCGAATAACAGCAAGATCCGGCAGCATCCCTGTGTACCAAAACAGTGAACTGACTGTCAGATAGGTACTGATGGCCACGACGTCGAACATCAACGGTGATTGAAAATTTTGCCAAAGATTCCGCTGGTTGGGCACCGGCAACATGTAAAACACCAACCAGACGCGGCCCAGATGAATGAATGGAAAGAGTCCTGCAATACAGACCGCGAAAACCGTCATGGTTTCGGCGGCCCTGGCAATGGGATTTCGCCAGCCGGCCCTGAGCAGATGCAGTATGGCGGAGATCAGGGTCCCCGAATGCGCGATTCCCACCCAGAAAACAAAATTGATCAAATAGGTCCCCCAGGCCACCGGGTTGTTCATCCCGGCCACACCGATGCCTGTCAGAATCTGATAGATCCAGCAGGCTGCACCGGTCAGTACCCCCATAAAGAGGATTCCAACGGTCACCCAGTAGCTGCGATCCGGTGGTTTCAGGGTGTCCAGAACGGTCTGGTCGATTTGTGCAAATGTCAATTCGGTCATATTAGCTTCATCTATAGAAACATAGCTGCCTATGTACGGTAATTATTCTTCAGCCCTACCAAAGGTTGTTCAGAGTGCCTAAAGTGAACTAAAGTGAGCTAAAGTTAAGGAATTCTGCCAATTATATTTTAATGACAGCGCGTTAGCGCTACCTCAACTTTAGGCACTTTAGATCACTTCAAACTTTA
>JAOUGB010000556.1 GCA_029857875.1 Desulfobacteraceae bacterium
GCAAATACCTTTGTTTACTCGCAATTGTGATACGGTAATATGATATCACAAAAATTATACCCTGCTTCTTTCTTGAAATATCTTGCCATAAAGTGCAGGTCCAAGAACTCTAATTTTCAGTACATATATCTGGTACCTTTCAGAGAGGGAGATTTTGGTGAGGCGCGCGAGCCTTTTAGGTGAGATCGCGGAGCCTCCCCAACTCTAGCTCTCGATGATATGAAAGTTAAAAATCAGGCTCTATAGATGAAAAAAAGGCGAAGCTCCCTCGAAAAAGTTTGCCCTTTTAATTTAAAGACTGGCTGCTGTTTTTTAAATTATTATCTAAGATTTTCCTTATTTCCAATGATAGACTTTTGATATCGAATGGCTTCTGGATAAATCCATCACAACCACGAGATAATATCTTGCTTGCCTGGCCATCAATGCTATACCCACTTGAAAGAAGAACCTTTATGGCAGGATCGATATCTTTCAGTTTTTCATAGGTGTCTCCACCACCCATTTTCGGCATGACCATGTCCAGAATGACGATATCAATCTTTTTCTGGTTTGTTCTGTAAATCTCTATAGCCTCTATTCCACTTTTTACAGCGAGTACTTCATAGCCTAATTTCTCTAAAAGATTGCGGCCTACATCTAAAATCATATCCTCATCATCTACAAGAAGAACTATCTCTGAGCCCTTTAATATTTCTTTTTGGATCATTTTTTCTTTAAAGATCTTTTTTTCAGATGCCGGCAGGAAAATATTAAAGGTCGCCCCTTCGCCCTTTTTGCTGTTTGCATTTATAATCCCGCTATGATTTTTAATAATGCCATAAACTGAAGCAAGGCCCAGGCCGGTACCTCTGCTGATCTCTTTGGTAGTAAAAAACGGATCGAATATTCTATTTTGAATGGTTTCATCTATTCCAACACCGGTATCTGTAACAGAAATTTTTACATATCTGCCGGGTTTCACTCCATATGGTTTAACATCATTATCATTTAAAATGATATTTTCCGTTTGAAGATACAGATCTCCGCTACCGGACATGGCTTGCCAGGCATTGACATAAAGGTTCAAAAGCACCTGTTCAATCTGAGGTTGGTCCACTTCCACCGTCCAGATATCTGGGTGGCATTTTTTGTGTATGGTAATCTCTTTCTTGGTTCTCCCGAACATCTCAGAGCTTTTATTGACGATATCGTTTACGTCTATTGGTTTGATTTCATATTTTCCTCTTCTGGCAAAGCCCAGGAGTTGTTTAGTAAGACTTGACGCATTCTTTATATAATTTTCTATTCTATTGAGATATTCAAAATTGGGATGATTAGAATCAATGTCAAAAGACATTAAAGACGTGCATCCTTGAATGCCCATCAACAAATTATTAAAGTCGTGAGCAATGCCTCCGGCCAGTGTGCCAATGGCGTCCATCTTCTGGGCTTGCTGGAATTGTATTTCCAGCTCTTTTTGCTCACTGATATCTCTCAGATTAATGACGCTTCCCATAGGATTTCCATTTTTATCCCTATAAATGGCTCCGCTTATGCTCACGGGAATAATGTTTCCTTCTTTTGTGTAACGATGAGTTTCAATACCCGAAAAGTTCTCTCCAGATAAAACTTTATTAATCATCATTTTAGTTTTAGGCCAAGCATCCATTGGCACAAAAACGTCCATTGACTTGCCAAAACATTCCTCTAATGTCCATCCGAAAACATTTGTGAAAGCCATGTTAAAGTAGGTGACTTTACCCTCCATATCGTAAACAACAACAGGATCGGGGTTTGCTTCCAGAACTATACGATATTTCTCTTCACTTTGCTTCAGGGCATCCTCAATAGACTTGCGTTCAGTGATATCCCTTGCAACTGAAATCATAGCAACAACTTTTCCGTCCCGAATTAAAGGTGCAGCACTGACTTCACCAAACTTTCTCGTTCCATCTTTGGAAATAAATTCGTATTGAGACAAAGGAATCCGTTCTCCTGAAAAGACTTTCATCATGTCAGAAAAAGCTTTCTCCAACGAAGCTGAGTCAAGCACATTCAAATCCTGGATTGGCTTTCCGATCATTTCATCGGGTTTGTATCCCAATATCCTTTCTACAGATGGGCTAATATTTATAATCCTAAAATCAGGATCTATTGAGAATATAACATCAGATATGTTCTCAAAGTATATTCGATGTCGTTCCTCGCTCTTTTGTAAAGCTTTCATAGCTTGCTTTTGTTCGGTTACGTCTCGAAAACTCCATACACGTCCGGAAATCTCTTCATTTCTCATCAACGGACAAGAATTTCGTTCTAAAATCTGTCCGTTCTTAAAATGGATCGTATCAAAATCTTCAACTGTTGAATTATACAGTTCCTGAACTTTTGAGAGAAACTCATCAGGATATAACAACTGATCTAAAACATAGTCGAGCAACTTCTTATCATCCCTGGTTTCGATGAGTTCATTTGGGATATTCCATATCTGTGCAAATCGCTTGTTAGCGTGAATGACTTTCCCATTTTCATCCACGACAAGGATTCCATCAGCAGTTGATTCTATTGTGGCTTTTAGAAGCTCCTTACTTTCCCGAAGTGCTTGCTCGAGGGAACTTTGTTTCAGTGACTTTTTTTCAAGTTCT
>JAOUGB010000558.1 GCA_029857875.1 Desulfobacteraceae bacterium
ATTTCGCTTCTACTATGCCATTGCCGGAAGTCTTTGTATTATCTTAATTTTAGTACTGATTCAATTTGTTGGCGGCAGGATGGTCGGCCAAATCAGAAAGATTTCAGATGCAGCAAAACAGGTCGCCTGGGGAGATTACGTGAGTCCCCTGCCCATAACTTCTTCGGACGAAATAGGACAATTAAAAACCAGCTTTAACACCATGGTCGAAGGTTTAAAAGAAAGGGATTTCATCCGCGACACCTTTGGACGATACATGGATCCGGAAGTCGCCAGAGAACTCATGAAACGGCCTGAGGCCAGCAGATTGGGAGGCGAAAAACGAGAAGTGGCGGTCTTAATGTCCGACATCCGGGGTTTTACACCTATTTCTGAGTCCTTGAGCCCTGAGAAGACCATTCGTATTTTGAATCATTATTTTTCTCACATGATTGAGGTGATCCAACGTCATAAAGGAGTTATTGTGGATTTCTACGGTGACGGAATCCTTGTCTTTTTTGACCCGCTTGAAGGCCCTACTGAAAAAGAGGTCCAGCGTGCCATTCTCTGCGGCCTTGAGATGCAACAAAGTATGACGCTTTTCAATAAAGAAATGAAATCAAAACATCTACCCGAGTTTCAAACAGGTATCGGTGTCAACGTGGGTGAAGTTGTAGTGGGAAATATCGGCTCCATAACCAGAGCCAAGTATGGCATTGTTGGTTCGGCAGTAAATATTACCCACAGAATCCAGGCTGAAGCCAAAGGCGGCGAAGTCATCCTATCAGACTCTGCTTATGGCTTTTTAAAAAAAGATTTGAGAATAAAACAAACTTTTTCAGCCCAATTAAAAGGCGTCAATGGAAAGATGAATTTACATATCGTCGAAAGTGTACAAAACAAATTCGAATAAAAAGGTTCTTAAAGACCATCCTTAATAAGCCTAAGCATCCAAAGCCATCCTCATCACATTGGATGTATAATATAAAATTCTAAAATTCGGGCTTGACAACCCCCTAAAAAGTACCACTTTGTGTCAAAATAACCTTAAAGATAAATGGTTGATGTTACATTTTCATAATTTAGAAGAATGCTCTCAAACGGTCTTTGCTTTAGGGAAGGTGAAGTGGTTTCATGAAAAAATTATTAACGATTATTATTGTTTTCGTCTGTTATATCGCAGGGCCGGCCTGGGGGTATGATGACGAATATTTTTATAAACTCGGCATGAACAGCACTATGTCGAACACAAAGATCAACTATTTCGCTAGGGCCATTGAATTGAATCCTGCGTTTTCTGCCGCCTATGAAGAACGGGGGATGCTCTACTATTATCAAGAACATTACACTGAAATGATTCGTGATTTTCTGAAAGTTACCAAGTTGAGCCCTGACAATGAAAATGGCTACACCATGCTGGGAGTGGCATATTTTAAAAAGAACGATTATGATTCAGCGGTTTCCAACTTGACGCGCGCTATTGAATTAAAACCCGAACTCGCTGAAGCTTATGGTTATCGAGCGGAAACATACCGTCTAAAAGGGATGTTGGGCCTTGCGGTTCAGGATGCCACCCGAGCAATCGAAATCGGCGGTAACAAACGGACCATCGGCAAGGCTTATTCGACACGGGCTAAGGCATACAGAGAATTAGGGGAGAACGAACGGGCCGAGGCTGATTTACAAAAAGCAGTGAATTTGGATCCTGCATATGATATCTATAGATCCTTTACCACCACCGAGTATCTTGCCGATTCCGCAGGCCGATCCGGAAGTATAAAAGGCGTCGGCAGGATGGGAGCAGCCATGATGGCTGCCATTTTTTTGGTGCTGATTTTTAAACTTACTCTGCCTGCACCAAAGAAGAAAAAATGGTCTGATTGGTGGAAACGTAACGAATAACCTTTTGAAAAGTGTGGATATGCGGAGGATATACATTTCATGTCGGAACAGACCATAACTTTACCTGTAACCGGTATGACCTGCGCCAACTGTGCATTGAACATTGAAAGAGGGTTAAAAAAACTTGAAGGTGTTCAACGCACCAATGTCAATTTTGCGGCGGAACAAGCGGTTGTTGCTTTTGATCCAAAACAGCTTCACGCGAAAGACATCATTAAAAACATTCAAGGATCGGGCTATACTGTTACTACCGCAAAAACAGAAATTCCCGTCACCGGAATGACCTGCGCCAACTGCGCGGCCAACATCGAAAGGACTTTAAACAAAAAAGTTCCCGGTGTTGTCCAGGCTGCCGTGAATTTTGCCACGGAACGGGTGTCGGTGGAATATATCCTCGATGTTTCCGGCATCGACGATATCGTATCGGCCATTGAAAAGGCCGGTTACGGCGCTATACTCCCGGACGATGCCATGGAAGCGGAAGATGCGGAACAGGCTGCACGTCGGGCTGAGATCAAAGATCAAACCCGTAAGTTTGCAACAGGTGTGATCTTTGCCCTTCCTTTGTTTGTACTCAGCATGATGCGGGATTTCAACCTCATCGGTCCTTGGAGCCATGCACCTTGGGTGAACTGGTTCTTTCTGGTTCTTGCCACGCCGGTTCAGTTTTATACCGGATGGGACTATTATGTGGGCGGTTTTAAAAGCCTTAAGAATAAGAGTGCAAACATGGATGTTCTCG
>JAOUGB010000559.1 GCA_029857875.1 Desulfobacteraceae bacterium
ACCATTGGCCGACGGGTTTATAACCTTTTGCGTGAGGCGCAAACAACAAAGATCTCCTGTTCGACACGATTTGTTTCTTTATAAAAACCGGGAGCAAAAAAAATGCAGGATGAAATAAAGACCGTACAAAAACTGATCAACATCGTCATTGATTTTTTTGTGAATTACAGTTTCCAGGTGGTGGGTGCTATTCTTGTTCTTGTCATTGGGGTAGTGGTTGCAAGGGCCGTGTCTTCCTTTTTCCTGAAGCTCTTTGAGAAGAAAGAATTTGATATTACCCTGTCAAAGTTTATCGCCGCCACGGTCAAGGGCATCATTCTTGGCTTTGCCTTCATTGTCGCCATCGGCAAATTTGGCATCACTATCGCCCCTTTTATCGCTGCACTCGCTGCCATGGCTTTTGGTGCCAGCTTTGCAATCCAGGGTCCCCTGGCAAACTATGGTGCAGGTCTTGTGATTATCCTGACACGGCCGTTTGTTGTCGGCAACACAATCAAAGTCTCCGACGTCAGCGGCATCGTGGATGAAATCAAACTCGGTGCCACAATCCTCACAGATGAAGACGGGGTGAAAATAACGATTCCGAACAAACATATCGTGGGTGAGATTATACATAACTCGGAAGAAAGAAAGATCGTGGAAGAAATGGTGGGGATCAGTTATGACAGTGATCCGGAAAAAGCCATCCAGATCATCAAAGAGGCCCTTGAAGCGTTTCAGGAGATTTCCAAGGAGCCCCCGCCTCAAATCGGGATTCAGGAATTCGGTGATTCTTCAATCAACATCGGGCTGCGCTATTGGATACCCACCAATAAATATTTTAAGATACTCTACCAGGTGAACCTATCGGTGTATAAACATTTAAAAGCAAAAAATATAGAGATCCCGTTTCCGCAAAGAGACGTTCATATTGTTTCACGATCTCAGGATGGCCCGTCCCCGACTCCATAGACTCGAGAGAATCACTCGCAATTCTTTAGCAAAATGTTATCGTCTCAATTTATGACTCAACGTCTCTGCAACCCCATGGTCATCGCTTCCGGATCACAACGATCCATCATCGATGTTGACAATCTGTGCTTTTATTGAATTTCCACTTACATGGAGCAAGGCCAGAGACGCCGGATAATTACGGCGCGGCTGTGCAGCACTTCCGGGATTCAGAAAGAGCACTCCCTTCTGTTCAGAAACAGACGGACAATGTAAATGGCCGAAGATTACGGCGTCAAAACCAGCCTTCGAAGGCACAATATCGAGTCTGTGGATATCGTGAATCGCATACAGCAGAACATCACCGACTTCGATCACCTCGGTTTCCGGAAGCTCCCTCAGGCCTTCAATCATATCCATATTACCCCGGACAGCAAATACTGGGGCGATGGATTTCAGGTCGTCCAGAACTTCAGTATTGCCGACGTCTCCGGCATGAACAATCAGATCAACGCCTTTAAGTGCTTTTATCGCCGCCGGCAGAAGAAGACCATGGGTGTCCGCAATGACTCCGACAACGACATATTCCTTATTTTTAAAATTTAGCGACATTAGTGCCTTTCCCGCTCATCAACTTCGAACCAAATGGCAAATATAATGTTTATTTGGTTCGTTTCTCTTTCTCGCGAGCCCTATAAAGCTTGTTTCGCAACATGTCGATGTGCAACCGCAGAGAGTATAGTTCTTCAGAGTATGCGGACGGCACAAAAATATTTGACACTTTCCCTTCCAGGTTGTCGAGCATTAACAAATATTCATCAATATTTGCGGTCAAATCCTCCTTGTGTATTTCAGAATCCACGGTCTCCAATTCCGAATACCAGCGGTATATCCTTGATCGCATTCGCCACCGATAAATAGGCGGCATGAGTTTAAAAAGAGGATACAACAATGCCAATAAAGGCAACAGCATGATTTTCATGCGGTTAAGAAAATTTGCCACCCAAAAAGGAAGATAACGTTGAAGAAAAAGGGGACCGGATTTATAAAATCGTTTTGCTTCCTGACTCAACTCAAAATCAAGATATTTCGGCGCGGGAAATTCTCCCCGCCTCTCGAATCCACCGCCTGGTTCATGGACTTTCTCGGCAGTCTGAAGAAACAACTCGATCAAAGCCGGGTGCAAATCCGATCGTGCCACAAGCTGGGTTGACGGAGCCACCATGGTGAGATCACGAGAAGGGATGTTGTCTTGAAAATCGATCACACCTTCAGGTAATTTCAGCACATGCAAGTAATGGTAACGGAGTGCATACGCCTCGGCCCGTTGGAGCCCCATTTGTGTTATTGATTTTGATTTTAGAAATAGGCGAAGATACGGCGAACGGTGCGTTGTCACAAAAAAGGCGACATCTATCTCGCCCTTTAAAAGCCTTTCAGCAGCCTGTACAGGATCGTATGAAAGAAGCTGAGTGTTTTTCGAAGTGATTCCGTTCAATCCAAGCAGTTGCAACGTTAAAACCTTAGTGCCGCTCCCTTCCTCGCCGACAGCGATGCGCAAGCCCTTTAGATCGGAAAGTCGATTTAATGTGAGATTCTTTTGATGAAAAATCCACAAAGGTTCAAAATAGAGGCTGCCCAGTGAAACGAGTTTTTCGGTTTTGGCCAATGCGCCCATACCGTCCTGAATAA
>JAOUGB010000560.1 GCA_029857875.1 Desulfobacteraceae bacterium
CTTGTAAAAAGCATTAATCGGGTAATCATCGGATTGGTCATTTCCGCCTCGCTCATTGCCGCTGCAATGGTGTTGAATGCACCCCAACACATCTTTTCATTTACGGTCAATTTTTTAGGCTTTAAAGGGGTCCCCCTGACAGCGTTTTTAGGGCTGATCGGCTACGTAATTGCCACAATTCTGGCCGTATGGCTCATCATCATGATTTTGCGATCCAGAAAACTATAATCATAAATAGTGTCCATCCATAAATGAGGATTTTTGTTCAAGATCAAGGCATGCGAAAACAATAACCACAGGCATATAGTTGATATTCCGAGGATTATTTTTTGAGCATAACGCAGGAATTGGGCAAAAAGACCGTTTATGGATGGACAATAAATGGGAATTCGCCCCTAAGGTCTTTGGTATTAAAAGTAAGTCTTCGCTCCTGCATAACGCTTTTTATAATACCGGTTATTCAGAGACGACCTTCGCACCTTTTTTCCTTTCCCGGGTGCATGAATAAACTGACCGTTTCCATCATAGATGCCTACATGGGAAATTCTCCTGCTGCTGGCCGTATGGAAGAATACCAGATTTCCTTTTTTAAGCTCGCTTTTGCTGACAGGCATGCCTGTATGCCATTGCGATCGAGACGATCTGGGAAGATCCAATCCGTTCAAACGGTAAACCGTCATGGTAAAACCGCTGCAGTCGAACCCCTCTTCCACTGACTCGCCGCCCCACCTGTAAGGAACACCGATGAGGCTGTCTGCTGTTCGCAAAATTTTATCTCTCAATTGAGCCTTTGAATAATTCTTGGGAGGTACAATATAAAAATCGTGGATAATTCCTGTAGAATAAAGCGCTTTAGCCCTTTCGACGGCAGCCTTTCTGGATGAAAAATTACCGAATCGAACCTTGTATAAACCCGAATGATGTAAAAAATGATAGGCATTTACATCCTGTTTGCGTAATTTTTCGGTAAATCGCACAGCGTTATCCATATTTGAGAACGCACCCACCTGAATGGTGTAATGGATCGATGGCAGCGAGATCGGCGAGGCAGGCTTAGGGGATGGCGTTACAGGGGTACGACTGCACCCAAAGAGTAGAAAGACTGTAAATACAAGAATAAAAGATAATATTCGTTCTGCAAAATCAACGCTTTTGTCTCTGGTGAAATAAAAAAAGTCCATTCGACAAACCTTCTCAATAACAGATACATTTTTTAATACATTGATTATCATTTGTTTTGGTGCCGAACGTTCCCCCAGCCCGGCGGCACGGATGCGATGATTTCTTCGCAAACTTCTTCCTGTGTAAAATCTTTACACTCGATCGTAACATCTGCATACTTGGTATATAAAACGAAACGCTCCTCAAACAGGTCCTCAATGCTCTGATCCGGACGTTTTGCAAGACCTCTTGTAGCAAAATTATGAATCCTTGATTCCAATACCGGCAACTCAACGTTCAAAAAGACAACCACACCATTTGATTTCAGGTGCGTCATGGCCGCATGGCTGTATACGGCGCTGCCCCCGGTGGCGATGACATGATTGAAGCAATCGAGTTTTAATAGGATACGTTCTTCGATCTCGCGCAAAACCATGTAACCTTCGGTATCAACGATATCCTGGAGGGTTCGACCCTGAGATGTCTGGATAAGGACGTCCGTGTCGACGAAATCGTGTGATGTCAACTTTGCCAAAATAATGCCGACGGTGCTCTTCCCTGAGCCGGGCATCCCAATCAAAACGATATTGGATGGATTTTTATGCATATTATCTCGGTCAGACCCCAGAAGCACTTACCATTAACTGTTCGCCTAACTTGGCATCTTACTGTAGGAATGACTCATTTAACATTACCTAAATTGAGCGATTTTCAAGTTTGCCGCAGATACAAGGAAGATGTTGTTTCGCTATAGTCGCCTATGCGGAACGGCATCTGACGCAGTAGATGCGGTGATCCTCCTGAGGCGGATAAAAATTGGAAATCCCATAGGGTTTCAAATTGTTGAAATTCAAAATGTCAGAATACCTAAAAAATATTATTAAATTAACCATTTCAAAAATTTGAAACGCTCAGCTTAGGTATTAATTTCTAATGCGTTAAACCATATTGGGCCATCCGTGAAACAACCAAATGATGAAATGGTCTAATAAGATTAAAATAAACCGGCCCTGTCCAATGTTTATAGTAAACGGTTGTAATAACGTAGAATCGATTAACAGAATTGTTTACAGGTTCTTTGACGACGCCAAAATAGGCCTTTAAATGTTTGTCATCAGGAGTTTCTGAAACCCAAAACAGATCCTCCTTAGCGCACCGGACGATAAAGAAAGTGACATTTTCACCTGGAGTAAATGACACTTCTTCAGGTTGCAGATTTGGCAATACTTCCGGCGCTTCATGTTTAACCAGGCCAAGGATTCCGACAAGCAGCTTGCGCATACGATAAAGCTGAATGATCCACCATGGATAGTATGACAGCATAGATGCAATAAGTCTTCGTAATGTAGTATTACCTTCGAAAACTTTCACATCTGTAAAATCAGCCTTTTTGAAATACTTTTCTAACTCTTTGAATTTGAGTATGTATTCCATTTTTTCTTATAACATTATATATTATG
>JAOUGB010000561.1 GCA_029857875.1 Desulfobacteraceae bacterium
GGCTAAGGTATGCATTCACACAAACGGAACCTGACAATCTTTCTACTTTTCTTCATATTTGTTTTTAGTGCATACAGCACCAGCTATAATGCATCATGGCACTTTGATGATTATCCTAATATTCTTGACAATCCACGGATTCATATAAAAGATATCAGGTTTGATACTCTTAAAGGGACTTTTTTTGCAGCATTTGACAAAGGAAAATATTTAGGCAAACGTGTGTACCGTCCGGTTTCGATGTTTACGTTCGCACTAAACTGGTATTTCGGAAAAGATAATGTTATCGGGTATCATATCGTGAATAATACAATTCATCTGGTGACGACTTTCTTCCTGTTTCTGACCGTTTTAAACCTTTTTATGTCACCGAATCTAAAAGGAAAATACAAAAGGAATGAATACGCCATCGCCTTTCTTGCTGCAGTTTTGTGGGCCGTCAATCCTGTTCAAACCCAGGCTATTACCTATATTGTACAACGCATGGCATCGCTGGCAGCCATGTTTTACATTATCGGGATCTTTTTTTACATAAAAGCAAGAATTTCACCTTCGGGTTATCATAGATTTTTATTTATTGCCGGATGTCTTCTCAGTTTTGTTCTTGCGCTCGGTTCAAAGGAGAATACGGCAACATTCCCGATCGCTGTGGCCATTATTGAAATCCTATTTTTTCAAGATCTAACGGATAGAAATACAAGAAGAAAGGTGACTGCAACCATTATGATTGCCGGTGTATTTATGGCTGCCTTATTAACGATTCTATATATAAAAGGAAATATTGCTTACCTTTTTAAAGGATATGAAAATCGAACGTTCACATTAGGAGAGCGTTTGATGACCGAATCAAGGATCCTTATTTATTATCTTAGTCAGATATTCTACCCAATGGTTTACCGGTTTTCATTTGTACATGATATTAATATTTCAACATCACTTTTTAAACCATGGACGACGATTCCATCCATCATAGCTATTCTTTTTCTATTGGGTATCGGGTTCTCCCAAACAATAAAAAGGCCGATGGTCGCTTTCAGTATTTTTTTCTATTTTATTAACCATATTCTTGAATCTACAATAATCCCTCTAGAGCTTATCTTTGAGCATCGAAACTATCTGCCGTCCTTTTTTCTGTTTTTTCCTGTCGCAACCGGTTTAATATGGCTGGTTGATTATTTTAAGAAAAGTAATCTTTTCATTCATAGGCTCTTCGTTGTCTTTATAGCAGGAGTTATTTTTAGCTTTTGTGTTGGCACTGTTATCAGAAACAAAGCATGGGCAACCGAAAAAACGCTATGGGAAGATTGCATAATAAAAGCACCCGGAATGGCAAGGTCTTATCACAATCTGGCTAGTTATCATTATCAGAAGGTTGGAGATATGAATAAGGCAATGGAAATCTATATAACGTCATTAACGAAAAAATACCTGAACTCTAAAACAGGGCATGCACTTACTTTTAACAATATGGCGACAATATTTTATGAGAGCGGAGACTATAAAAGTGCAATAAGGTTCTGCAAAAAGGCGTTGGAAATTAAACCCGACTTCCTGAAAGCATTAAAGAACATTGCTCTCCTCTATGTAAGGACCGGCAGATTTTTGGAAGCACTTGAAACTGCAGACAGGCTTTTGTCAGAACAAATGAGATCTAGTGATTTTCTTCAAACCAAAGGCTTTGTATTATTAACGGCAGGCCGTTTTGATGAAGCCATATCAATTTTAAAAGTGGCACTTGATATTGATCCGAACAATAAAAAAGCCAATCTATACATCGGAATGGCTTTAAGTTTAAAAGGGGAATACAGGAAAGCTGATATGTTTTTAAAGCAGGCTTACTTACTTTCTCCTGAAGATATTTTTGTACATTTTGCCCGGATTGAAAATAGTGTAAAGAGTGGAGATAAAAATAATATTGACCATTTTCTGGAAAAATTATTCGGATCATTCGAGAAAGATACAATAATAGACTCTTTAAAAAGACTGGATAAAAATAATATCATTGCCCCGCTTTCACAAAAAATATTGACTGATGAAATTGTCCGAAAAATGCCAAGCTTTGCTGATAAAATGGCGGAATTAAAAAATCTTGATACTGCTGATATTGAGAAACGATATAGGTTTTACAAAAATGTATAATGATCAAAAATTAGTCGTTGTCATGCCGGCATACAATGCAGAGCAGACTTTGCGCAAAACCTGGGATGAGGTAATGGCTCAGGACATCGTTGATCTGGTAATTGTGGTTGACGACAAGAGCATGGATGAAACCGTTTCCATTGCAAAAGAACTGCCTAATACTTTGGTACACATCCATGAAAAGAATCTAGGTTATGGAGGCAACCAAAAAACCTGCTACAAGCTTGCTCTTGAAGTCGGCGCTGATATTATTATTATGGTACACCCGGATTATCAGTATACCCCAAAACTCATACCGGCCATGGCCTCTTTGATCGGAAACGGTCTTTACCACTGTGTTCTGGGATCCCGGATTCTCGGCGGTTATGCCATAAAAGGCGGTATGCCGGTTTGGAAATACATCGCCAATCGTTTTCTTACATATGCTCAAAATATTCTGATTACTGCAAAACTTTCAGAATACCATACAGGATACAGAG
>JAOUGB010000037.1 GCA_029857875.1 Desulfobacteraceae bacterium
CGCCTTTGCTGAAAATTTAGTACCTTCCTTTTATCCGGCGTTACCGGAAGCGGTAAGACAGAAGTTTACATGCATATTGCAGCAAAGGCGATGGACTTGGGTTATTCCGTTCTGGTTCTGGTTCCTGAAATTGCCCTTATATCCCAGACGGAAAGACGATTCAGGGCACGCTTTGGTGATCGTGTCGCTATTCTTCACAGCGGACTTTCTGCTGGAGAGCGTTACGATCAGTGGGTACGTATTGCCAGGGATGAGGTTTCCATCGCCATTGGTGCCAGATCGGCTGTATTTGCACCTTTAACGAATATCGGCATTATTATCGTTGATGAAGAACATGACACATCTTACAAGCAGGATAGCCGTTTGAGATACAATGCCAGAGATCTTGCCGTGGTAAGGGCAAAGCAACAGAACGCTGTGGCACTGCTGGGGTCTGCCACGCCTTCAATACAATCCTATTATAATGTAAAAACAGAGAAGTTCAAAGGGGTTACATTAACAGAGCGAGTTGAAAATAGATCGCTCCCCAAGGTAACAGTGGTTGATCTTCGTAAAAGCAGAGATGTTCGGGGAAGTCGACGCTTTATCACTCCGGAGCTTTATGAAGCAATGGAAACGACACTTGGACGTGGCGAGCAGGTGCTCCTTTTCTTGAACCGGCGTGGCTTTGCCAGCTATCCGGTTTGCTCAGCTTGCGGTGAAGCGATACGATGTAAAAATTGTGATATTTCTTTGACATTGCATCAAAAGGCCAATGCATACAAATGCCATTACTGTGGGTTTACACGAGCGTCAGCTTCCAACTGCATTTCCTGCGGGTCCTCTAAGATCATGCTTTTGGGGCTTGGGACCGAAAAGGTCGAGGCGACGGTAAAGATGCTTTTCCCTCAGGCCTCAGTCGCCAGAATGGATCGTGACACGACCCGACGCAAAGGATCAATGATAAAGATACTCAAAGGCTTAAGAAACCGGACCATTGATGTTCTGGTGGGGACTCAGATGGTGGCTAAAGGTCATGACTTTCCAAACATTACCCTTGTTGGTATTATCTGTGCAGACCTCTCTTTGAATTTTCCTGATTTTCGAGCCGGAGAACGTACATTTCAGCTGCTGGCCCAGGTTGCCGGTCGCGCCGGACGGGGGCCTGTGTCCGGACGTGTTATTCTGCAGACGTATAACCCGGATCATTTCAGCATTTTATCTGCAACTGAGCAGGACTTGAAGACGTTTTACAAGGCCGAGATCGGGTTTCGAAAGAGCCTTCATTATCCACCATTTTCTAGGGTGGTTCAGATTAAAATATCTGGAAAAAACAAAGAAAAGACCCGGCAGCATGCCCAGACTGTAGGAGACCTTTGCAATACATTAAAACAAAAGAACAGATCGTTTTCAAGATCCCTTGAAATATTGGGTCCCATTGAAGCCCCGCTTTTCAAGATTGCAAAGCAATACCGATGGCAGATTCTTTTAAAAGGTTTGGAGGTCAAACCGCTCCACCGATTTCTTCACAATTTATGGCTCGAGAACAGAGCAATAATCAACCGGCCCGATGTCAATGTCGTTCTTGATGTAGATCCGATTTTTATGATGTAAAAAGATGCGCCTTGACATTCTATAGAATGCACCTTAAATAAACTGTTCATGCCTTGGCGGCTTGGTGGTGGCTGAGGTCGTGAATCGGATGTTTGAGTCAACTTGAACCGGTCAATTTTTTTTAAGGATATTTTTAAAATGAAACTTAAACTTTTATCCATCTTTTTTGCCGTCGTTTGTATTTTGTTTTTGAATAGCGGTGCATTCGGCGCTTCGCAACAAACACCTCCATCACCGTCTGTTTTTGTACCCGAAAGCCGGTACACATTCCCCACAGTTATAGATGGTACTGAAGTCACACATGATTTTATCATACAAAACAAAGGAGACGCGCCGCTTGTGATTGAAAAAGTCAAAACCGGCTGAGGGTGTACGGCTGTCTCATATCCGAGACAGATCCCTCCCGGCGGTGAGGGAAAAATTGTTATTAAAGTCGATACATCGGGATACGGCGGAAAAACACTCACCAAAAAAATAACGGTCAAAACCAATTCTCTCAAGCATTCCATGCTCTATTTGACCATTATGGGCAATGTTGAACAATTTGTTGACATTGTTCCAAAGAGAGTTGATTTGCGTGGTTTTGAAGGCAATCCAATAAAAGCAAAGGTGAAGATCATACCGAAAGATAAGTATCCATTCACAATTATAAAAGCTAAGGCAACCAATACAAAAAACATTACCTTCACCCTGGAAAAAACTAAAAGCTCAGAAAAAATGGAATATGTTCTGACGGTTGAAAATCTGAAAAAAACCACGGGGCGCTATGTTGACACCATAAAATTAAAAACAGACAGCAAGATACGGCCCGAGATTAAAATTTATGTTATCGGGAACATTCTCAATAGGACGAAAAACGAAATACAATAAAGATGGAAAATATCAAAGTTGTCGCTTTTGACTGTGACGGTGTCATGTTTGATACAACGAAAGCAAACATGGCTTATTATAACGAAATATTGGAGCATTTCGGTCGGCCAACCCTGACCCCCGATCAGTTTGCGTATTGTCACAGCCACACGGCAGACCAATCGATTGCACACCTGTTTAATGACGAAAAAAGCTTCAGGGCAGCTCAGAATTATCGAAAAAGTATGAGTTATATCCCGTTTTTAAAATATATGGTATTGGAACCTTATTTAAAGCCTCTGCTCAAAAAACTCAGACCCAGATACAAGACTGCCATTGCGACAAACCGATCGAATACAATGGATCGAGTTCTCAGCGAACATGGTCTGGAAGGATATTTTGATCTGGTTGTTAGTTCCAATGATGTCGATCGTCCCAAACCTTATCCGGACCCGCTGATCAAAATTTTGGAACATTTTGAAATAGAGGCATATAATACCTTATATGTGGGAGATTCAGAACTTGACGAAATTGCTGCAAAAGCAGCGGGTGTGCCGTTTGTGGCGTATCAAAACAGATCTCTTTCCGCCAATTTTCATATCAAGAGCTTAAAAGAAATTGCTCAGATACTTGATATCAAAATAGCGTAACAATCTTAGATGTTTTTCAATGCAAATTATAACCGATGATGTTAAAGACACACAAAAGGCCGACGCTTTCATCTTCATGAAAGCGGCCTTGCTTGTTGTTGTCGTTGTTTTAACCCTTTGTTATTACGGGTTAAAAAACAATTCCTATGCTAAAGAACCTTTCCAGAACAATCTCATTGGAGACACGGTCCAAGGTGATGTGGATGACGGGTTATGGGATGGTCCGATTCTTTTTTACAAAGGAAACGGAAAACCCATTCACCTGATCCTGGTGGAGAAAGCCTTCCAAAAGCTCCGCTTGTATACTTATGACGGTCGCTACAAGTTAATTAAGAGCTATAATTGCAGCACCGGAGAACAGCCCGGGAAAAAACAAAACGAAAATGACGAAAAAACGCCTGAAGGGATTTACTTCAATATAAAGTCTTACCGGGATTCTAAAGTCACCCTGTTCGGCGACCGGGCCTTTGGGTTAAATTATCCTGATATCTTTGACAGTCTTGAAGGTAATTGTGGCAATGGGATATTCATCCATGGTTCCAATCAGACCATAAAGCCTTTTTCAACCAATGGGTGTGTGGTCTTAAACACTCGAGATCTTGCTGATCTGGATCGACGGGCTTCATTAAAGAAAACGCCTGTTATCATTGCAAACCATCTTCCTTACCGGTTTGAGCCGGCTAAAAAGCAACTATCTGAACTTATGCGTTTACTCAAACAGGCCATGCTTCCTGAAAGCTACCGGTCTTTGAATCGAGAATTTAGGCATATTGCGGTCATCGGTTTTCAAAAGCGTGTTGTGGCCGTGGGCGAAGTCAGGATAAAAGACAGCAAGAATACACTGGGATTTTCCAGGCTTTACCTTTATCGGCCGGGAAAAGACCTTATGGTATTACTCAAGCGGGAGTGGAGCGAGGAATGATTGATAGGCGTGTGGGAAGTTATTGATTTCCGAATCCGTTATTTGCACTGCAGTCCGGGCACTCCCAGGTTATTCCGTTGCACGACATACCCCAGAAATTTTCCATCATGCATTCCTGGCAAATAGCGAAGCCGCAACGGCATCTCCAGCAAAAAGGTGGATTTTTACCGCAACAATGACATCCTATTTGCCGGGCTCTGCGACGTCTTTGTCTATAAGATGTGTTTTTTACAGAGTCTGTCATGTTCAATCTTTATGCATTTGTTCATGACGACATCGATGCCCGCTTCTATTAAAAGCGATGCCGCTTCCTGATTTTCGATACCAAGCTGCATCCAAAAAACCTTGGGTTGCATCCGTATCGCCTCGTGCGCATGCGGTAAAATCTGTTCAGGATTTCTAAATACATCCACAATATCCACGTTTTCCTTGATATCATCGAGGGTGGCATAGGCGCTTTGTCCCAAGATCTCTTCCTGGCCGGGCCTGACCGGAATTATGCTGTATCCATGATCTTTCAGATATCTGGCGACCCTATTGGAATCCCTGTCAGGTTTAGGGCTTAGGCCGAGGATTGCGATAGTCTTGGCGTTTTCAAGTATATCTTTTATTTCGCTGTCTTCTTTAATTATTTTACCTGATTTCATGTGATGATCCTTTAAGCGGCCTTGCTGTCTTATGGAATTAATGATAGGAACAAAAGCAAAACAATTTTTAATGAATCGAAATTAATGCAACAGTGTATTCTTGTCAACCGCTAGCAATCTTTAAAGATATACGGGATGTATATCATACGGAAAATGAATCCATATGAAAAATGATAGAACATTATATTTGATAGACGGTAGTGCATATATTTATCGTGCCTATCATGCCATAAGGAGTTTGGCCAATTCAAAAGGTCTGCCCACTAACGCAGCCTTCGGATTCACTCGAATGCTAATCAAACTCATTGAGGATCGATCCCCTGAATACGTGGTCATGTTCTTTGATGCCAAGGGGCCGACCTTCAGGCATGAAATATACCAGGACTACAAGGCGAATCGCCCCCCCATGCCCGAGGATTTGTCGATTCAGATTCCTTATATAAAGGAAATAACCCATGGATTCAACATCCCGGTTATTGAAATGCAGGGTTTTGAGGCCGATGATCTTATCGGCACTTTCAGATACCAGGCTGAAAAAGCCGGGTTCTTTGTTGTAATGGTTACCGGGGATAAAGATTTTGTTCAGCTTGTCACAGACAATGCCGTCATCTGGGATCCCATGAAAGAAAAAACCATTGATATCAATACGGTTAGAGACGACTTTGGTGTTGAGCCTTACCAAATGATAGATGTGATGGCGCTTTCAGGTGATGCGTCAGACAATATACCCGGAGTTCCCGGTATCGGGCCCAAAACAGCCCTGTCTTTAATCAAAACTTTTGGTACCGTGGAACGTCTTTATGAACGCGTTCATACGATTACAAAGAAAAAACAGCATGAAAACCTCGTTCAGTTCAAAGAACAGGCTTTTTTGAGCAAAGAACTGGTTAAAATCAATATTGATGTACCGTTTCCATTTAATCCAGAAAATTTCAAATATGAAACACCGGATAACACCAGGCTGTCAAAACTTTTTAAACATCTGGAATTTAGACAATTGCAGCAAGCTTTTCCCAAACGATCCGATCTTTCAAATAAAAATTACCATGCGATATATGATATGGCGGCGCTTTTTGATTTGATTGGGCAACTTGAAGCAGCTGAAATGTTCGCTGTCGATACCGAAACCACCTCAAAAGATCCTATGAAAGCAAGTCTTGTGGGGTTGTCGTTTTCAATGAAGCCTGACGAAGCTTTTTACATCCCGTGTGCCCATGATTATCCAGAGGCCCCGGCACAGCTTGAGCTTAAAAGCGTATTAAGTCAATTGAAACCTGTGCTTGAAAATCCGGACGTAAAAAAAATTGGGCAGAATATAAAATATGACTGGATGGTCCTTAAACGTCATGGGATAAACCTGGCCGGCGTGATTTTTGACACCATGCTGGCGTCCTATCTGATTAACCCTTCAAAACGGGCCCACAACTTGGACCAGATCGCTCTCGATTTTCTGGATCACAAAACGATGACGTACAAGGAGATTTCAGGTAAGGGGAAAAAAGATGTGAGTTTTTCCGAAATTCCCCTGGAAAAGGCGATGCCGTATTCCTGTGAAGATGCAGATATTACGTTGATGGCCTATCATGTTCTAATGCCTTTGATCGACAGCGCCGGCCTGATGGAACTGTATAATAACGTTGAGTTACCCCTTGTGCCGGTTTTAATGAATATGGAAATGACAGGGGTTTGTATTGACAGAGAAAAGCTCATGGAGCTTTCTAAATCCTTTGAACATCAGCTTGAACAGCTTGAAAGCATGATTTATTCAATTGCTGGAGAAGAATTTAATATCAAATCGTCCCAGCAGCTGGGGAGGATACTTTTTGAAAAACTCGAGCTGCCGGTTCAAAAAAAGACCAAAAAAAAAACAGGGTATTCAACAGATGTTAACGTGCTGACAGCCCTTGCAGACAAGCATGAACTTCCGGAGATTATTTTAAGACACAGAACCCTTGCCAAGTTGAAATCAACCTATACGGATTCCCTGCTTGATCTTGTTCATCCGGAAACCGGAAGGATTCATACATCCTACAATCAAACGGTTACTGCCACCGGTAGACTGAGCAGTTCTGATCCGAACCTTCAAAATATACCTATCAGGACAGATGAGGGCATGGAAATTCGCAAAGCATTTGTTCCAAGAAAAGAATGGATCCTGGTTTCAGCCGATTATTCTCAGATAGAACTTCGCATCCTGGCCCATTATGCCGATGATGATATTCTGATAGAGGCATTTAAAAATGATGAGGATATTCACACCCGTACCGCGACCGAAGTATTTCAGGTTTTTCCCTCATTTGTCACTTCCGAACTGAGACGACAGGCCAAGGTAATTAACTTCGGCATTGTGTATGGTATGAGCCCTTACGGGCTTTCCAAAGAACTGGGCATCAGTCAAAAAATGGCCAAAACTTATATAGACAATTATTTTTCCAGATATAAAGGTGTCAAAAGATTTGTTGATCAAACCATCAGCGATGCCAGAAAGACCAAAAAAACGAGTACCCTCTTGGGCCGCATCAGACTGCTGCCGGATATCAATAGTTCCAATAAAGTCTTACGGGAGTTTGCAGAACGCACGGCCATCAACACACCCGTCCAGGGAACTGCCGCTGATCTCATTAAGCTGGCCATGATCCGTGTGGATGCCGCATTCAGAGAAGGCGGTCTAAAAAGCGCAATGCTTCTTTCGGTACATGACGAAATCGTTTTCGAAGTTCCTCCTGAGGAGCTTGCGTCCGTCAAGGTCCTTGTCAAAGAAATCATGGAAGGGATTTGGAATCTAAAGGTGCCTTTGAAGGTCAATCTGGCATCGGGTGATAACTGGGCCGAGGCCCATTAACCTGAGTTTCTCATGAAGAATTTATCTAATCTTAGAAAACCGTTAGCGCTCACTATTCCGATTGTTTAGCATCCTCATCTTCTTGCAGACCTTTTACAGTCTGTTCAACCGTTTTATAAATAGCCTTGAATGTTTCTTCAAAACCAGCCGGTCCCACTCTGCCCGTTTCAATAAATTTTACGATGATTTCTTTGGTTGATCTGAGAATCAGTTCATCAATTGAGCTCATTTTTGATACCCTTATTTTATTTATAATAATATTAATTCGTTATCAGAACTAAAACCTCGTGTCAAGATCCCTGCGAATTTCGTTAGGACCTGCATAAAAAAATCAGGCGGTTTGTTTGACAGAAAAGGTTTTCTTCACTATTATAACATTTCTCGAAAAATCGTAACACTATTTTAAATTAGAATATCATGGAGCATTAAAAAAGTGGCAGCATCATTAGAAAAGCAAATAAAATATACCATTGAAAGTCCGGATATTGTAAAGACTGACGTGCTTGTCCCAATGGAATATCAATATCAAGACCAAAGGGACATTGATATTGTCATTCAACAACCTGAGTATACCTCTGTATGCCCAATGACCGGATTGCCGGATGTTGGATGTATAACGATAACATATCGGCCATATAAAAAAATCGTTGAATTGAAATCTTTGAAATTTTATCTGCTGCAATATAGAAACGTGGGTATCTTCTATGAACATGTGGTCAACCGGATTCTTGAAGATCTTGTCGCCGTACTGGAGCCCAAACACATGGAAGTTACGGGAGATTTCACGGCAAGAGGGGGTATTACGACCAAAGTTACAGCTGTTTTCGAGGGGAAAAAATAATGTTTCAAAGATTTAAATCCTTTGCCGTAAAGGTTCATCTGGTTGTCGGTATTTTGTTTTTGCTGCTATGTTTAGTTTCGATTACAGGATGTTCCACCGTTTCTTCCATTGAGAGATCAACCAAGAGAATGGTCAGAGATTTTAGGGCTCCGGATAGTGATTTGAAAAAAAGGGTTGGAATACTGTTATTTGAAAATAAAACGACTCTCGTTAACAAAGATGTGGAAAAGAAGTTTATAAGAGATCTATCTGAAACCATTGCATCTTCATGCCCGAACATTCTTTTGGAAAAGCCGGGAGATTCCGGCTATCCTGACGCCTTGGCAAGGGTGCCAAGGACAAGATTCGGATGGATCGATAACTTGGCTTTGGCCAAGATCGGCCGGCAGCTCGGTCTGAATGGCATTGTAACCGGCGCGTTAATAACCGTCACACCGAACAAAAGAAAACAGGGTATCTTGTGGCTAAAAGACACCCATTACTTTGTCCAAGTACGAATTGCCACGGAAGTTTACGATACTGAAACCGGTGCAAAACTACTGGATGAAAGTTTTGTACACGAAATAGAAGTTGACGAAATGGATCTGGAATTGATCCATGCCGATAGTGAAATGAATACATCAATTGTAAATGAGGCGTTTGGGACCATTGCAGACGAAATGGGCGAAAAGATTTGTAATGCCATCGTTTTTCAACCCTGGAAAGGGTTTATCGCTTCAATTGATTCAGACAAATTTTTGTTAAATTTCGGGGAAAACATTGGCCTGAAAATCGGAGATTTGTTTGAAGTTTTTGACAGCAGCAATATATTCGAGGGGCTGGAAGGGCAACGATTCTTTATACCAGGCGCTAAGACCGGTGAAATCAAAATCACTGCGGTATATCCTGACTCTGCTGAAGCGATTATTGTTTCAGGTCATGATATACGACCGGGGTTTTGTGTACAGCCAAAGGAACAATAAAAATAAAGTGATTTTAAATTTTTAAAATTTGGACAACAACCCGTCAAAGACCAACCTTCCTCTTTTAATAACTTTTTCAACAGTGCTTATTCCCACATGATACGGAATGAATTGATATGAAGGATACTTGAGTATAATGACGTCCCCATACTTTCCTATGTCAAGACTTCCGATGATATCTGCTCGCCCAAGGGCCGCTGCGCCATTGATGGTGAGGGCGGTGATGGCTTCTTCTGTGTCGATGTTCATATAGAGTGTGGCCAGTGCAAAAATGAGAGGGATCGATTCTGAGAAACAGCTCCCTGGATTTAAATCTGAGGCAAGGGCTACGGCACAATTGTTATCAATCATATATCGTCCTTTGGCATAAGGCTCTTTTAAACAAAACGCGGTTCCCGGCAGTAACGTTGCGACCACACCCGCTTTGGCGATGGAATTTATACCTTTATCCGAAGCCTGGAGCAAATGATCTGCCGAAACAGCCCCGATTTCTGCCGCCAGTTCAGCGCCGCCAAGCCGCTCGATTTCGTCTGCATGAATTTTTATTTTGAGACCGTTTTCTTTTGCCTTTAGTAACAATCGCCTTGACTGCTCTACGGAAAATACATTCTTTTCACAAAAAACATCACAAAACTCTGCAAGATTTCCATCGATGACCACTGGCAGCATATTATCGATTATATCATCGATAAATGCATCTGCTCTTCCTTTATATTCCTCCGGCAGTGCATGGGCGCCTAAAAACGTGCTGACAACATCTATTGGATGGCGTCTGTTCAATTCTTTCATGACTTCCAACTGCTTTATTTCCGTTTTAAGGTCTAAACCATACCCGCTTTTCCCCTCCACCGTTGTCACACCAAATGACAACATGGAATTCAGCCGTTTAATACCTGTTTTGATCAATGTTTCTTTTTTAGCCGCTCTGGTCGCTTTGACCGTGCTAAGAATCCCTCCGCCCCTTTCTAATATGTCCATATAGCTGTCACCGCGAAGTCTCCATGAAAATTCCTCAGCACGATATCCTCCGAAAACAAAATGTGTATGGGAGTCAACAAACCCCGGCAAAACAGCCTTGCCGGCAGCATCGATGACGTTAAATTTACTGATTTTGTAATCTTTATCATTAAAGCCCTTCAAAATATCGTTTGTTTTTCCCACCGAGCGAATCGTTCCATTTTCAATGACCAAGGCACCGTTTTCAATGACATGCAGGTTAGACATTTCTTTGCCCTGCTTTGCTTTAAAGCCACTGCAGGTAACCAGCTGGGCAGCGTTTTTAATGATTAGGTTTTCGCGCATAGGTTTGCCTCCAAGCACACATAAATAATGGCATCACTCCATGATTCTGGCTTCCAACACCTGATCCATGGAAAAATTTTCTATGCCCATGTAGTACACTGCTGTATCGATGAGTGCCGCCATGGGCACGATGCCGATGACCTCGCTGCCGGCAACATTTACACCATATCTCTTGGCTTCAATTTTGATAAGCTCAAATGACCTGTAAAGGGCTGTTTTCGTATAATCCGTCATGTTCATGGAAACCTGAACCATGCCTCTTTCTTCTAATTTTACGCCAATACCCTTGCAATATCGCAATCCT
>JAOUGB010000562.1 GCA_029857875.1 Desulfobacteraceae bacterium
AGCGTTGTGCTCAGTATGATCCGGATTTTTTTAAATGGTTTAATCAAATTAGACCTCGCTGCTTTATGGATGGGAAAATGTTACCAGCCAAATATCGGGCTTTGATACATATGTGCCTTTTGGCATATAAAGGGGAGGTCAAGGGCGTTAAAGAACGTATTCGAATGGCTATTGGTTTGGGGGCGACAAAATTAGAGATTGTGGAAGCTTTTGAGACATCCATGGTTGCGGGGGGTGTTCCAACCCTCTTGAACGGAATGGCCGGGTTAATTCAGTATGAAGAAAGTCAATCCAAACAAGAAAAGTAATTTATTGCTAAAAAAAGGATTGCAATATATAAAGGAAAAAAATATCAAGAAGCGGTTCTTTTGCTTTGTATGGATTTTAATTGTCCCGCCCTGCATGTGACGCTAAGGCGGCGTTTGCGCGATCTGGCACCGGGATTAACCCCTCGCGCTGTCCTGGAAAAGTTCGGCGCCGTCCAGATGATAGATGTCCATCTTCCGTAAACCGATGGCCGCAAAGTGATCATGTCACGCTATACTCAGCCGGAGCAGGAGATCGAGATCCTGCTCAAGCAGTTGCGTCTGTCCTTACCCAATCAACCGCCACCCCGCGTGACGGCCAATGGCGAAGTGCCCAAATAGCTCTCTGTAGTGAAGACCTTTTTAATGCTCGGCTTGAATTACAAGGGCTTACGATTCACATACTCTATAATGGACCCCAAAATTTGGACAGGGTGATATGTTACACTTGGGAGAGAAAAAGAGGAGGCCCAAGTGGAGAATTTGAAGAAGCAGCATCCGCCGTCGTTTAAAGCGAAAGTAGCGTTAGAAGCCCTGAAGGAGATTAAAACCTCAGCTGAGTTAGCCAGTGAATTTCAGGTTCATCCCACTCAGATCTGGAGTTGGAAAGCCGCAGCGAAAAAAGGGTTAGTGGAAGTTTTTGCGGATCGGAGGAAGAAGAAAGAACTGGATCAGGAGGAGTTGATCCAGGAGCTTTACCGTCAGATCGGTCAGTTGAAAGTGGACCTGGACTGGCTCAAAAAAATCTGGCCTTCTCCCATAAAGAGAAGCTTCTGCTCATTGACAAAGAGAATATCGAGATTTCGCTTAGCCACCAGGCCGAGCTCTTGGGGATCTCCCGATCGAGTATTTATTATCAGCCTGTAGTAGATCCTTATGATTTGTTGTTGATGCAGCGGATTGATGAGCAATATACCCGGGCGCCTTTTTATGGTTCCCGAAAGATGACCGCTTTTTTACGAAGGGGAGGTCATCGGGTAAATCGGAAACGGGTTCAAGGGTTGATGCGGCAGATGGGGTTGGAAGCGATTTATCCACGGCCCCGCTTGAGCCAGGCGCATCCGGAGCATGAGATTTATCCGTATCTTTTGCGGGATGTAAGCTTTCATCGAGTGAATCAGGTTTGGGCGGCGGATATTACGTATATTCGGCTTTGCCGGGGGTTTTTGTATCTGGTGGCGATTATGGATTGGGTCAGCCGTTATGTGGTCTCCTGGGAGCTTTCGACGAGTTTGGAAGCGGATTTCTGTCTTCTGGCTTTAGAGGGAGCTTTTCAAGTTGGTTGCCCGGAGATTTTTAACACCTACCAGGGATCCCAGTTTACCAGTAAAGTTTTCATTGAGAAACTAAAGGAACAGCAGATTCAGATCAGCATGGATGGCCGGGGGCGGGTCTTTGAGAATATTTTTACGGAACGGTTGTGGCGATCCCTAAAGTGCGAAGAGGTCTATTTGAAAGACTATCGGAGCGTTCCGGATGCCAAAGAAGGGATTGGCCAATATTTTACCCTTTACAACCAAGAGAGGCTGCATCAATCCTTGAATTATCAAACTCCAGCAGAAGTCTATTTTTAAAGAGCGTTTTTATTCTAACGAAAGATTTATGGCTTATTTCTTTGACAATTTAAACAAAATTTAAGACCCCAAAGTGTAACATAAATAACCTAATTTTTTGTCTTGACAAAGGGGTCCACCTAATAGTCGTTTAAGCCGCAATTTATTTCATAGCTTTTTTCCCATTGTTAATTTCTTATCTCAAAGGGACCGTAATAATTTCGAGAGGAGCTTTGGTTAAAACTTCATACCCTGTTTTAGTTACCACCACCATCTCTTCAATCCTTACTCCTTGACCATCTCCTATCCCTGTCTCAGTCTCAATTGCAAATACCTGCCCTTCTTTGATCGGATATGGATGCTCCAAGGAGAGTGGATTCATACCTACTGGAGGCCCGTAATTCTGAATCCCCAAACCATGCATCACATTCCCAGCCCCAGGCCCGGGGTAATTTACCCGCTCAGGCCAGTGTTTCATCATATCGGCAGTCGTTTTACCAGGCTTACACTCCGATAGCGCAGCATAAATTATGTCCACCATCCTCTTCGCCGCGTCCTTCGCTGCTTGACTGGGCGGCCTCACGACACTATAGTTGCGATAGCAACACGACTTATAGCCATTCCAAGAAAACTGTATAGTGTCGCAGAAAAATATGTCCCCCGGCCGAAGAAACTTGTCCGTTGTCGTCCGATAATTCGGATGCGAGTGTTGTCCTGAAGAAACAAAAGAATTGGGGGCAGGATCAGATCCATACTTC
>JAOUGB010000038.1 GCA_029857875.1 Desulfobacteraceae bacterium
CCTAACTCAGGTCATCAATCGAATAAGAAAGCAATCATCGCACTTGAATATCCCCGTAACCAAGATAAGAGACTTGATCCATCGAATCAGAAAAGATGGTGTTTTCCCTGGAATTGAAAGTTTGATTCCCCTGATTTATCCTCATCTGGATTCTTTTTTCGACTATGTTCCGAAAAATACATTTTTTATTTTGGTTGAACCTGCTGAACTGGAAAATATCGCAGACCATACGCTGCTGCAGGCATCAAAAAGTTTTGATGCTGCGCAAAAAGAATCACGGCTTTGTGTTGAACCTGAGCGTCTTTATCTAACCTGGCAGGAGACTAAAGCGATATTTGAGCAGAAAAAGGCGCTTTCCGTGAAAAAGCTCCATGTATCAAAGGAATCCATGTCTGAAAAACCGTCTTTAAAGCAATTTCATTATTCAGTGAAAGATAATATGGACCTTAGCATGGAACTTGATCGTCGCCGGGAACAAGACCTTTTTTCTCCTCTGGCAAACTGGATCAATCATCAAAGGCTGTCCGGATTTGATACACTTATGGTTTGCCATACTCGAACACAGGCCAAGAGACTGGTGTCACTATTGGTCCCATATGGTATTCATCTCGAAAGTATTGAAAGATTCGCTGATATTAAACAAAGCAAAGGGCAAGCATTCGTTTGTGTGGGTCGGATTTCCTCGGGATTTGTATGGCCGGCTGAATCTTTGGCGATCATCACAGAGGATGAAATATTCGGATCAAAGCGCCGGGCAAAAATAAAACCAGAGCAGCAAATTCGAACCCAACTTTTTGCATTTGAAGATTTAAAAAAAGGAGATCTTGTTGTTCACAACGATCACGGGATAGGACAATATGAGGGTCTGGTTGAATTGACATTAAATGGATCGAGCAATGATTTCCTCCTTATTGTCTATAAAGATGACGATAAACTTTATTTGCCTGTGGATCGTATGGGTATGGTTCAAAAATACATGGGTGTTGACGGCGTCGAACCGGCTCTCGACAAGATGGGCGGTAAATCATGGGAACGGGTTAAGGAAAGGGTAAAAAGATCGACCGAAAAAATTGCCGGAGAACTCTTAAAACTCTATGCTGAACGTAAAGTCAGCCGAGGACATGCTTTCAGGGAACTGGACGTTGATTTTAAGAACTTTGAAATGGGTTTTCCTTATGAAGAGACAGAAGACCAACTCGGAGCCATCGAAGATGTGTACAATGATATGAAGGCACAAATTTCAATGGACCGACTGGTATGTGGTGATGTCGGATACGGAAAAACAGAAGTTGCCCTGCGCGCCTCGTTGATGTCTGTTAATGATGGTAAACAGGTTGCCGTACTTGTACCAACGACGGTACTTGCAGAACAGCATTTTACGACGTTTTCAGAACGTTTCCAAAGGTATCCGATTAACATTGCATGCTTGAGCAGGTTTCGTTCTTTAAAGACACAACGCAACATTATAAATGATCTTAAAGCCGGAAAGATAGATATTGTCATTGGAACACATCGGCTGATTCAGAAAGATGTGTTATTTAAAGATCTGGGACTTTTAATCCTTGATGAAGAACAGCGCTTTGGGGTCAAACATAAAGAAAAGTTGAAAAAGATAAGACGTTCGGTGGATGTACTTGCTTTAACCGCCACACCAATACCCAGAACACTTCACATGTCGCTGATGGGGGTGCGGGATATCAGCATCATTTCAACACCACCTGAGCATCGCAAGTCTATTATCACCTATATTTCTGAATTTGATGACGCCGTCATTTCCGATGCCATACAAAAGGAACTCGGCAGAAAGGGACAGATCTTTTTTGTTCATAATAATATTCATACGATAAGGAAAATGGCAAGACACCTGCAGGAATTGGTACCCGATGTCAGACTCGATGTGGCGCACGGCCGTCTGGATGAGGAGGAATTGGAGGTAGTCATGCTGCGTTTTATGAATAAAGAGATAGACTTGCTGGTGTGCACCACTATTATAGAGTCAGGACTTGATATTCCTTCCGCCAACACCATACTGATCAATCGAGCAGACAGATTCGGGCTTGCTCAGATTTATCAACTGCGCGGTCGTGTCGGCCGTCTGGATGAACAGGCCTATGCCTATCTTTTTATCCCCAAGGAAAGTACGTTGGGCAAAGATGCTCAAAAACGCCTGAAGATTTTAATGGAACACAGTGATCTCGGCTCGGGCTTTCAAATTGCCATGAGTGATTTGAAAATCAGAGGCGGCGGAACGATTTTAGGTGCTTCCCAATCCGGCCATATTGCCGCGGTGGGTTATGACATGTTTCTCAAACTGATGGAAAACTCCATGGCGGAACTGAAAGGGGAAAAGGTTCAGGAAAGTCTTGAACCGGAGATCAACATTAATATGCCTGCTTCGATACCCGAATTCTATATCGCCGATATTGATCAGCGTCTTAGTGCATATCGTCGGCTTGCTAAAATGACAGAACTTAATGAGATTGCTGATTTTAAGGCGGAGCTGATGGATAGATTTGGTGATTTGAACACTGAAACGGAAAATCTTCTTTTAAAAATCATGCTCAGGGTATTGGCCATAAAGGCTGGTGTCAACCGGGTTGATCTTAAAGGATGGCAGCTTTCACTCTCTTTTTCGCAAGCACACCAGAAAAATCCTTCCGGCATTATAGACATGGTTCTTTCAGAACAAGATCGGTATGGAATCACACCGGATCATATTTTGCAGGTCAAACTGAAAAAAGGGAATACATCCTTTCTTTTGTCGCAGACTAAAAACATCTTGAAAGAAATAATGCAACGTGTTAATAGCTAAAAATTTAAATAATTTAGGAACTAATTTGGATTTGCATGTCAGATATTCCAGTTTCTGATGATAAGATATTCAATTAAATTTATTTCTTTAATTTGTTTTCTGTGGATTGGGTTTACTTTGTGCGGGTGCTCTGATTTCGAACACAAACAAAAAGATGAATATTTTATCAAAGTCGGGGACAGGACAATAACCGTTGCTGACTTCAACAAGGCTTTTGAAATCGCCAAGAATGCATATCCGCACAATAGAATAAAGCAACCTGATGTGACCCGGGAAGTTCGACTTCGGCTTATTCAACAAATGACTGAAGAGATGATTCTTCTGGAAAGGGCTAAAGAACTTGATATTACGATTACAGATTCTCAGGTTGAAGAGGCCTTGAGAGATATAAAAAGGGATTATCCTGACAATGTGTTCCAGGAAACACTGCTTGAGTATGCCATTCCTTACCAGTCTTGGAGAGAAGGATTAAAGACACGTTTACTTATAGAGAAGGTGATTGCACAGGAGTTGGGCGATAAGATCGAAATAACGCATGATGACATATCGAAATATCATGAGGAACACTTCAAAGATGACAACACATCACCTGATGTGAATGAGGTTCCAAAAGATACAAACAACATCATTATTAAAATATTGCGCAAAGAGAAGATGGAAAAAGCGTATGTGCCGTGGATAAAAGAACTTAAAAACAAGTACGTAGTTGAAATAAACAAAAAAGAGCTGGAAAAAATGACCGGTTTGTAAAATAATTTATGGTTCTTTTAAAAAAATGAAAAGCAGATCCTTTAAATCTATTCGAATTAATTCAATATATTGTGTTATATATTCATTGTTTTTTTGTGTGTTTGGTTATCCGTTAATTATAAACGCAAAGAGTGCGGAAATTGTTGAACGTATTGTTGCCGTGGTTAATGATGATGTCATTACACTTATCGAACTCAACAGCTCACTTAAACCTTACACGGAAAAAATTCGATCCCTTGGATATCCGTCGGAGAAAGAGCAACAACTACTCTTTAACGTCAGAAAGGATATGCTTGACCGCCTTATCAATCAGAAAATTGAAGATCAGGAGATAAAGCGTTCAAAGGTTGAAATCAGCGAAGGGCAGATCGATCAAACCATTGAGCGGATCAAAGAGACGAATTATCTTACAGATGAACAACTAAGGGCGGCATTGGCCAAAGACGGACTGACCATGGAAGAGTATCGCAAAAAGATCAAAAGTCAGGTACTCAGAGAAAGGCTTGTCACTCTTAAAGTTAAATCAAAGATCGTGATTACCAAAGAAGACGTTAAAGCTTATTATGAAAAACATATCGACGAGTATGGCGGAAAACAAAAATATCATCTTCGCAATATCATTATAAAAGTTCCTCTGTTTTCGGATTCAGAAAAGAAACTTGAGATTAAAGCGAGAATGGATGAGATTTTGGAAAAATTAAAAGCCGGAGAATCTTTTGAAGTCTTGGCGGCAAAGTATTCAGAATCACCGGCGGCTTCTGATGGCGGAAATCTGGGTGAGTTCGAATTCGATTCCCTGTCACCGCAACTTCAAAAGGCCATCGAAGAAATAAAGCCTGGTGAGTTTACACCCGTGCTCGATACAGATCAGGGATATCAAATTTTTTTTCTAGAAGAGATATTAAGTGCTAAAGGAAAAACGCTTGAGGAGGTTACACCGGAAATTGAACGTAAGCTCTATGATGAAAGCATTGATAAAAAATATCGGGCATGGATTGGAGATTTGCGAAAACAGGCCGTTATCAAAATCATCCAGTAGCGTTCTTCGGCTCTGCCTGAAGAGTTGCTGCAAGAGTTTGAAGTGAGCTAAAATTGTAAGTGAGCTAAAGTGAGCTAAAGGTTGAAGTGAGCTAAAGTTATGGAGTCGCATTGCTCCGGTAATTTTATATAATTGACAGAATACCTTCACTTTAGGCACTTTTAACTTGTACGGCTTTGAGTAAAACAGCCCCTTTCAAGGGCAAACCAAAACCTGGTCCTTTTGGCCAGGATTCTTTACTTTAACATATGCATAGTGAATCCAACAAAATACTTCTTGAAAGCATTAAAAGACTGCTAAGAAGAGATGCCACCAGCCACCTTCTTAAGATTGTAAAAAAAACCCACGCTGCGGACTTGGCCTCGGTGTTCGATTTTTTGTCAATTCATAATCAACGCAGACTCTTTAAGCTCATCGATAATGTAAGTTTAAAGGGCGAGATTTTCAGTAATCTCGACGAGGACACATTTTTGGGCCTAGTGGATGGAATGAATTTGGACGATATCGTCGAAATCCTTGATCTCATGCCAAGAGATGATGTTGCCGACCTGTTGGGATGTATGCCTGTGGAAAGGTCCGATGCTATCCTTGAGAAAATGAAAAAGGAGGGTTCAAAAGAAGTTGAAGGTCTCCTTCACTATGAGGATGATACAGCGGGCGGTATCATGGTCCCTGAGTTTATTGCGTTGCAAGAGGATACAACCGCCGGAGAGGCCATTCAGTCACTTCAAAAAGAGCATCTGGATGTAGAGATGCCGTTTTATCTTTATGTGGTTGATACGAACGGCAAATTGATCGGGGTCAGTTCTTTGAGGCAGCTGGTTGTGGTTCCGCCCAAGACACCCCTTAAGAATTTCATGACCACAGATGTTTTTGCGGTAAAAACGAATATGGATCAGGAAGAGGTGGCAAAAATCGTTGCCCGTTATGATATCCTTGCCGTACCGGTGGTGGATGACACAAACAAATTGGTCGGTATTGTTACCGTGGATGATGTTATCGATATCATCAGAGAAGAAGCGACAGAAGACATATTGAAAATGGTAGGTGTCGGCGAAGAATTCGTTGAAACCACATCCATATTCAAAAATATCAAAATGCGCATGCCGTGGCTGTTCGCGAGCTGTGTCGGCGGAATTATCGCTTCCTTTATTATCGGTTATTTTCAGTCAAGTTTAAGCAAGTTGGCTTATCTGGCGGCTTTTATTCCGGTGATTATGGGAATGGGCGGCAACATTGGCGTTCAATCCGCTACCATTACGGTTCGGGGACTAGCCACCGGACGTCTCAATATTCGCGATATCTGGTCGGTAGTTTCCAAACAGCTTATGGTGGGGCTGATGCTGGGTCTTTTTTACGGATTTGTTGTTGGTTTGGTAGCACAGTTGAAATACAGCCGTGAATGGTTTGCTCTGGCCGTGGGACTTGGTGTGCTTTCTTCCATGACCTTGGCAGCCCTCGCGGGATCTCTGGTGCCGATGACCTTAGCCAAAATCAATGTCGATCCTGCAATTGCGTCAGGTCCTTTTGTTACCACGGCAATCGACATTATCAGTGTGACCTTCTATTTTGTTATTGCCACAACCCTCCTGGGTATATGAAAAGATGTCAAGCTTTTCAACGCCTGCAATCGTATTACGCCGGATCGATTATGGAGAATATGATTTTGTCATTACGCTTTTTACGCTGAGAAAAGGCAAAATTTCAGTCATTGCAAAATCTGCAAAAAAAAGCAAAAAACGATTTGCAGGAATACTTGAACTCTTTTCAATATTAGACGTGGTATGCAATGTTGGTCGAAGAAAAGGGCTTCCTGTTTTACAGGAAGCCGCATTAGAGTATCCGTTTTTCGACATCAGATCCAGCACATTAAAGATGGCCTATGCCAGCTACTGGGCAGAACTCATCAACGAATGGATGGAAAGCGGTCAAAAACAAGTTCAGCTTTACCAGCTCTTTCAGTATGTTTTGAGAGAACTTGATTCATGCCGGGTATCAGAAGCGGCACTTTCTATTTTGTTTCAGGTGAAGTTTATGACCATATCCGGTCTTGCACCAAATTTAAGACAATGCAGCGTCTGCCGCATTGAAGTAGAGAAGATAAAGGAAACCAGAGTTAAATTTGATTTTGAAAAGGGAGGAATCTTATGTGACGGATGTACTTCCAAAACCTTGCATAAAACATTTCTTTCAAAGGGAATCATTAAACAGCTTTTGTGGATAGAAAAGGGGGATTTGGTCAAAGCGGTGAGGGTCAGGTTTACTTCTGATGCTTTAAGGGAAGGTTTGGAGTTTTTGGAGACCTTTGTGCCCTATCATGTGGGAAAAGAACCCCGGAGTTTGAAATTTTTGCAACAAATAAGGAAGTGGTAGATACCGGATGAAAAATGCGGAAAATCATTGAATCCCATCAAATTGAAGCTTCGGCGCCATGCAGGATCGACTTGGGGGGAACTCTGGATATCAGCACCTTTTATTATCCCCTAAGGCATCTTTTTCCATGCACCGTCAATATTGCGATAAATTTAAGAACAAAGGTTCGACTACTTCCATATGACAAAAAAAAAATAAAAGTAACTTCAAAAGGATTCAAAAGCGCTGAATATCTTCTGGATAGAGCGCCTTTTGATCATCCGCTTGGGCTCATCTTTGCCATTGCAGTGTATTTCAGAGCTGAAGGGATTCATATTGATATCGACTCATCATCTCCTCCTCGGAGCGCTTTGGGCGGGTCTTCCGCAGCCGCAGTGGCCCTTGTTGGGGCTTTTTCAAAGGTTAGAGAAAAAAAGGGGCAGACCCCCATTCCCAGAAAAAACGTCGCCTTTTTGTCACAGACCATTGAGGCAAGTGTGGCAGGTGTGCCGTGCGGCTTCCAGGATCAATTGGCGGCCGTTTACGGCGGTGTAAATGTATGGTATTGGCCGGGAGATTTTCAAATTCCTTTTTTTAGGAAAAAAACCATTATCCCGAAACGGTACTTACCCAAATTCGAACAGCACTTGTTGCTGGCGTACTGCGGGATACCTCACGAATCGAAGAATGTTAATAAAAAATGGGTGAAGCAATTTCTTTCCGGAAAGCACCATGGACTTTGGGCTGAAATTATAGTATGTACACATAAATTTGCCGATGCGCTCATTAAAAGAGATATCACTGCTGCATGTAAACAGATGAATAAAGAGACCGCTATCAGAAGGAGGATGACACCTGAAGTACTTGACGAGATCGGTACGGCACTTGTTGAATCCGCCATAAAAAAGAGTTGCGGTGCAAGATTCACAGGGGCGGGCGGCGGGGGCTGTATATGGGCACTGGGTCGGGTAGAGGATATTGACAAGCTCAAAGACACATGGGAAGGTATTCTTTCAACAAGAAAGGATGCCCGCTTGCTGAGTACGAAGATTGATTCAGAAGGGCTTTTGTAGTCTTTCTTGACCAAACAGTTGCTAATAACTAAATTAGATGCTCGACATAACCTTTACCAATGGAATATTTTGCGAAGCCTTCTCATAAGTGCCTAAAGTTTGAAGTGATCTAAAGTGAGCTAAAGTTGAGGAACGCGCTTTCAGCGCAATCAATTATAATTAAAATTGATAGAATACCTTAACTTTAGGCACTTTAGTTCACTTTAGGCACTTTAAACTTTTGCATACATAGAATGAATAAACCAAGTTATAAATATGTGACCGTATTTACGAATACGTGTACTTAGTATAATAAAGCGTAACGGCTCGCTGGTTGCAAAGTGCATAAAACGTCCAGCATAACCAACTAATCACAAATAGATCGATGAGGAAGGAAAAATGAATTTTCAGGATGTAATCATGTCGCTAGAGAAATTCTGGGCACAAAAAGGATGTGTGGTGGCCCAGCCGTATGATATGGAAGTCGGCGCCGGGACATTTCATCCCACCACACTTCTAAAAGCCCTCGGCCCCGAACCCTGGAATGTTGCTTATGTTCAGCCGTCGAGGCGGCCGACCGACGGTCGATACGGTGAAAACCCGAACCGGCTGCAACATTACTACCAGTATCAGGTGATTTTGAAACCTTCTCCTTATGATGTTCAGGAGCAGTATCTTCAGAGCTTGAAAGTGTTGGGTATAGATCCTTTGGAGCACGACATCCGATTTGTGGAAGACGATTGGGAATCCCCCACTTTGGGTGCGGCCGGTCTGGGATGGGAAGTGTGGCTGGATGGAATGGAGATTACCCAGTTCACCTATTTTCAATTGTGCGGCAGTGTCGAGTTGTTTCCCATATCCGTTGAACTCACATACGGGCTGGAACGTATCGCCATGTATCTGCAAAAAGTGGACAGCGTGTTCGATTTGAAATGGACCGATACCGTGACTTACGGCCATGTGCACCATCAGCAGGAAGTCGAACAGTCGACTTACAATTTTGAAAAGGCGAATGTAAACATGCTGTTGGAGTTTTTCAATCAGTATGAGGCTGAATCCGCGCGAATGATTGAAGAAAAATTGGTGCTTCCGGCCTATGAATACTGCCTGAAATGTTCGCATACGTTTAACCTTCTCGATGCTCGAGGCGCCATCAGTGTTGCCGAAAGGACCGGTTATATCGGCCGAATAAGAAATCTTGCCAGGGCATGTGCGGAAGGATATCTGAAGCAAAGAGAAGCCATGGGGTTTCCGCTGTTGAAAAAATAAACGCATAGAATCCGGATCCAAAGGATTCAGCTTAGAAAATAGGAAATAGGAATTGGAAAATAGATAACCGCATCCTCTTTCCTCTTTTCACTTTCCTATTTCCGGATTAACGGTTTTGGTTTTTGGTGATTGGAATTTGTGATTTTAAATACAAGATAGAGGTGACTATGAAAAGTTTATTGCTTGAGATAGGGACAGAGGAAATCCCGGCGGGTTATATTGAACCGGCGCTTGAATTCTTGTCGTCAGCACTCTTACAGAAAATGACCGACGTTCGCATTGAACATGGCAACGCGAAAGTCTTTGGTACGCCGAGACGACTTGCGATAGAAGTTCAACAGGTGGCAGACAAACAGAAATCTTTAACCTCCGAAGTATTGGGGCCTCCGGAAAAAGTCGGTTTTGATAACAACGGCAAGCCGACAACGGCTGCATTGAAATTTGCCGAAAAGGTCGGGGTCTCCGTAAACGCCTTAAAAATAAAAGAGACCAGCAAAGGCCGTTATGTCTGTGCACGGGTTGCGGAGCGAGGACTGGCAACCCGGACGCTTCTTAAAACCATACTGCCGGAAGTGATTCTGACAACGCCGTTTCCAAAAACCATGAAATGGGCGGAACTCAATATCACCTTTGCCAGACCGATCCATTACATTGTGGCTCTTTTGGGAAATCAAATCATTCCGTTTGAGGTGGGAGATACAAAGAGCGGGCGATATAGCTTCGGGCACTATTTTATGCAGCCCGGGAAAGTAAAAATCTCCTCTTCGGACGATTACGTCAAAACCCTTAAAAATGCCCAGGTGGTTATCGATTTTGAAGAACGGCGAAAACTTGTTGAAAATGAAATTAATAAAGCTGCCAAAGAAGTCGGCGGCAGGGTATTACCGGATGAAGAGCTCATCGATATCAACAAGAACCTGGTTGAATTTCCCATCGCCACAGCAGGAAATTTTGATAAAGCGTTTCTGGAAATACCCGGCGAGATCCTGATTACCGCGATGCGTCATCATCAAAAATATTTTGCCGTGGTGGATGACAACGGCAACCTCATGTCCAGCTTTATCGCCGTGAACAACACCCGCACAAAGGATATGAAGCTCGTTGCCACCGGACATCAAAGGGTATTGAGAGCCCGTCTTGCGGATGCGCAATTCTTTTTCAAAAGCGATGTGGAAGAATCCATGGATGAATGGGTCGAGAGGCTCAAGGGCGTTCTTTTCCAGGCCAAACTGGGAAGTATGTTCGAAAAGGTTCAACGGATTCAAAAAATTGCAGCGTATCTGGCGGATGCCGTAGGGCAGAAACCGAATGTAAAAAACCAGGTGTTGAGGGCTGCCTGGCTGTGCAAGGCCGACCTGGTCAGTCAGGTGGTTTACGAATTTCCGAATTTGCAGGGCGTTATGGGAAGAAATTATGCTTCGATCAAGAAAGAACCCAAAGCCGTGGCAGCCGCGATAGAGGAACATTACCGGCCGACCTATTCCGGCGGCCCCCTTCCGGAGACCGAGATCGGCGGGCTTCTCAGTATTGCCGACAAGATCGATTCCATTTGCGGATTTTTTTCCGTAGGGCTTGTTCCTACCGGCGCGTCGGACCCCTATGCGCTTCGCCGGCAGGGAA
>JAOUGB010000039.1 GCA_029857875.1 Desulfobacteraceae bacterium
AATCAATTTCATATTCATGCCTTGTTTTCACTGCGAGATACCCTGGTGTGTCTCAGCATGCCCTACCGGTGCAATGCAAAAGAGGGCGAAGGATGGGATCGTATTCGTCGATTCTTCTCTGTGCGTTGGCTGCAAAACTTGCATTACGGCCTGTCCTTGGGGTGCGCCGCAATGGAATCAGGAGACAGGAAAAGTATTTAAGTGCGACTACTGCAAAGATAGAATCGATGAAGGACTCGAACCGGCCTGTGTAACAGGGTGCACGACCGCTGCTCTCAAGTGGGTGTCACCGGCGGAATCCACTCGAATAAGGCGCAAGTTCTTTGCTAAAGCTATGGCTGAAACTAAATCCTTTATTTGACCAGGCGCATCGCGGTGCACGTAATTTAGGTAACGTTTCGAGAGGCGTTAGGTTTTTTAATTGCACTAAGACACCAAGACACGGGGTTTGTGTCTTTGTGCCTTTGTGGCAAATCTTTTTTATGAGTTGCCATATTCCCTTTGTTGAAGATATGGCTTGCGGTAAGGGGCTTGTATGGATAGCGAATAATATGAGTGAACCAACCAAAATCATCCTTTTATCGGGCTTTTTGGGGTCCGGCAAGACGACGCTTTTAAAGCATATGATGTCTTTTGGAAAAGACATGTCGGATACCGTTATTTTGATGAACGAGTTCGGCGAGGTCGGCATCGACGGAATGTTAATCAAGAATATCGGCACGGATGTGGTGGAGCTCACCAGCGGGTGTATTTGCTGTTCGATGAGCGATGATTTACTGGAAACCATTGATAATGTCCTGGAGCGGTTCGGACCGCGCTATATTGTCATCGAAGCTACCGGGGTCGCTGATCCGGAATCGGTTATGACGGTGATTGAAAGTTCAAGCTTAAAAAATGACGTTGAAATCCAAAACATCGTTACGGTAATGGACGCGGAATGCTGGAAGGTTCGGGATGTCTTCGGGACGCTGTTTTACCGCCAGCTGAAACAGGCCGACACGATTATTTTCAACAAAATTGATCTGGTGGCAAAAGAAGACATCCCTGAATATCTAAAAGAAATACATCAGATGATACCAGGCTCACAGGTGATTCCTGCGGTGAATTGCCGAGTTGAGCCTGAGATCGTATGGTCCAGGCCTGTTGACCAGAGGGGTGATGAGAATGTGCCCAAAAGAAATAGCAGTGGTCATCGGCGTCATGATCAGGATATCTTTCCTTTTTACGACCACGAAACCGGAACCGGTTGCCAGCATGAAACCATCTTTGCGGACGCCGACTTTGTGACATTTTCATTTTCCGAATCCTCTCCATTGGATGAAACCGGTTTTAATACGTTTGTTCAGGAAATGCCATGGGAACTTTTTCGCCTGAAAGGGATGGTGAATTTTGGGGATCGGACAATGACGATCAATTCAGTGGGTGGTAAAACTCAACAGGCACCCTGGGAGGGTGATTCCGAAACGCGCCTGGCATTTGTAGGATGGAATGTCGATCCCGATGAATTTCTTGCAAGACTGAAAGCATGTGTCCGGAACTGATTTATTTTTTATGTTCGACGTGTAGAACCTTTAGCTTCATTTTTGGAATGGCGGCCATGACTTGCCATTCCTTGGATATCTCCACCGGAAAACGGATGTGCGTAGCGTCAGCCGAGGTTTGCCCCCAAGTGGGATCAACCGGCACCCACACTCCGTCGATGACAACCTCATTCCAGGCATGCAGTCCGAATTCCTGGAACTCATCACCGAGGTATACCAATCCCCCGACGGTTCGACAGGGAACCCCCAGGGAGCGCGCCATCGCTGTAAACAATTTGGCATGTTCACTGCAATCGCCTTTTTTTTTAGCAATAATATCCAGTAAGGTCAAAGGGTTGGCCGTGTAATCGTCTTCAATGTACTGATAGACGAATTTAACCAAACGGTTGACCGCTTCGGTGGGGGTTTTGGCATCACCGACCGCTTTGTGAGTCAGACCGATAATTTTGGGATGGTTTATAAGAATATGGGTTGTCTCCGCCAGATTTTTTTCAATTTCTTCATCGGTCGCTATTGCTTGATAACCACCTGTGGAGTTTAGGGTTACAATAAAGAAATCATTGACCTGGTCATGTGTAACCGACTGACCCGGAGCATCTTTGAGCAGCGCTCCGGATTTTTTATCTATTAATAGCTTCAAAAGCGTCACCTTTTCAGAATCACCCAAGGGCTGGTTGATGGGCACCGTATTTTTGACAAACAAACCAATGGATATGTCCATATGGGTCGCCAGTGATTGCGGTTCGAGCCGGCATTCAAACAGCCCTCCTATAACAATACGATAGGGCTTTCCATCGGCGCCGAATTCCTCTTGTACTTCAAGTCCATCGAAGTCTGTGGTAACCACGTCGTAATAGGATGTTTTTACACCGGCAATAAGGGCTTCATGAGTCGCTATGATACGTGATGTATTTTTTTCCAATGTTAGTGTTTCCAAATTTAGATACGGGTAATTGATTTTGGTACCTACTTTGGGATTCTGGGTTATCCATATTTGAACCGCTGCATAATCTTTAAGACTGTAGTCAAGGGAGCCGATCATGCGGGTATGCGTTTCCTTGCCTTGAGTAACTCTTGCCTGATATCCTTTTGATGTCCTAATAATTTTGGTTTCTGAGATATCATCTTTATGTATTATCCTGTCGGAGTAACGTATCATCGAATAGGGCGGCTGTGCGCTGAATACTGCAACCATATGTATTTTCATCTCATCGGTTTCAGCTTGCGATGGGATATGTATTGTTCCTGACAGTTGTATTGTATAGCTGGTGTTATTTGGTCCCCGTTCAAGACGGGTCGTGCTTTTTAGATAACCAACCTTACCTTCCTGAATGTAAATCCCGTACCAGTCCGTGCCGAGGTTTTTCTCTATAAACTGAGTAAAGAGATCATCTGCTTGGGTATGATTTGGCAGAGGCAGTGACGAAGATACCGCTCTACACCCTATCAGAAATATCTCAGCAGCAAACAAAACGGCAGTTAAAAAAAAGCGTAGGCTGGTCATATTCACTTTCTGCATGACTGGGCACCAATTTGTAAAACAGCCTTCGTGTAAAATCTATATGCTGCCAAGCAACATTATTACTACGGCTGAATATGGACCTAAGGTTTTGTTAAAAAAAAGAAATCATCAGATTTTATTGTATGCTGCTGGCCCAAATATTGCAATAATAGAGATTTTCGCATTGTGGGCGCCCGTGCTCTGCCGCACGAAACGGATACGGAAGACCGGTTTAACTATAAAAATATATGCTGGAATCTTTCGTACCATATCCGGTATCGTTCCTGAACTGTTGACATTCCGGAAGCCTAACAGTATGAAGTTTATAGAATCTATAGACAGGGAGTATCATGCCAAAAAAACTATTATCGATTTGTATATATTTTTTCATATTCTTAACCGGCGCCGCCGGCTTGATTTACCAGGTAACCTGGCAGAAATATCTTAGCAGACTTCTGGGCAGCGACAGTGTGGCCACGGCAATCATACTGGCGACTTTTCTAGGGGGCTTATCATTAGGGTATTATCTTTGCGGAAAATTAACAACGAAAATTAAAAAACACTTTATCGGGTATGCGCTTTTGGAAGGTATTATCGGGGCGTGGTGTTTACTTTTCCCCTATCTCTTCAAAGGTGTAGATTTTTTAACAAAATATTGGAGTTTTTCTCCTCCTCTATTCATAATCAGCCAGGGGATACTCTGTTCTGCCTTGCTGATGGGAGTGCCCACCGTTTGTATGGGAGGAACAATTCCCTTTCTCACCCGTGGCATATCAAAAAATATTACAGAAGCTACCAGGATCCATGCCCTAGTTTATGCTGTTAATACTGCCGGAGCGTTTATAGGAACACTTCTGGCCGGCTTTTATCTGATTCCCAAATACGGGCTGCCGGCGACCATGGTCAAGACTTCATTTCTTAACCTGGCTGCGTTTTTCTTTTTTCTTATCTTACCAAAAATTTTAAAGCGAGCCGAACTCCCGGAAGAACCCAAAGAATATATCGAGGAAATGACACCCGGACTTTCTTCAGACATCGGCAGGTTTCCACCTTTCATCCTTTATTCGATTGCCTTTCTGAGCGGTTTCTATGTCATGAGCTTGGAAAATGTTTTGATTCGGATCACAAACCTATCTCTGGGGAGTTCTTCTTATTCCTTTTCGATCATCGTATCGGTTTTTATACTCTCAATCGCTGTCGGGAGCTTCGTCGTAGGCGGTCTTAAACAAATTTCAAGATGGCTGTTATATGCCAATCAGATTTTTATATCGATATTTCTGCTGATAATTTTTATAATACTGGATAGATGGCCATTTTGGGCTCATCTGATACGGATATCGTTTCAGTCGAATATTTCCGGTTTCTGGGGGTATTACGTTTATGTGTTTTTAGGGCTGGCTTGTATTTTGATTCTACCTATAGGCCTGATGGGTGCTACCGTTCCGATAATCTTTCATGAATTGAAACGGGATTTGGCCAACGTCGGGAGGCACTCGGGCATGCTTTTCTCATGGAATACTGCCGGCAACCTAATCGGAAGCTTGATCGGTGGAATCGTTCTGTACTACATTTTAAACAACCGGGGGGTATTTTTAGCGGCTACGTTTTTAGCGGCTATATCGGCCGGGCTTGCCGGGTGGCATTTATCTAAAAAATATGTTGTCCCAACCGCAGTATTGTTCGTTGTCATTGGTTTCGTAGGATTATCTTCTTATTTTTATAATGAAAAAAATTTCACGACGGGTACATTTCGCGTTCGGGCTCCTTTGCCTTTTTCTTACACCAATTCCAACTATTTTTTTGAAAAATTTCATGAGGGATTCGAATTAAAATACTACAATGATGGGCCAACCGCTACGGTGGCGGTTACGCAGGATAAAAAGAAATTTCCTCTGTTCGACAAAAAATCGATGGCCTTGCTTGTCAACGGAAAATCGGACTCTTCGACTATCGGTGATATCTACACCATAAAGCTCCTGGCTCACATCCCGGCCCTATTGGCGGATAAAAGAAACAACGTCATGGTCGTCGGTCTCGGCACGGGCGTAACCGCTGGGGAACTAACTCTTTACCCGGACGTAGAACGTATCGATGTGGCCGAAATTTCACCGTCGGTTGTCAAAGCGCTCCCTTTATTCGGTGAATTCACTTACGGTGTTCATAAAGATCCCAGAGTCAAGATCCATATCGGCGATGCCTTTCGCATTATTGGAAGGAGCAAAAAAAAATGGGACATCGTTATCTCGGAGCCCAGCAATCCTTGGGTAACCGGAGTCGATTCCCTTTTCACAAGGGAGTTTTACCGTCTGGTCAAAGAACACCTGTCTGAAAAAGGCGTGATGATGCAGTGGGCTCACACCATCGTTGCCAGCCCCGGCATGATTGAGATGATCCTCAACACGGTACAACAGGAATTTAAGCATTCGCATGTATTTCTGGGGGGGTCGGATCTGTTGATACTGGCTTCCAACCGACCGGTCTCCTGTAGCAATTTAATGGCAGCCGAGGCCACACTTAAATCCAATCAAAAGGTGCAAAAATCTCTTGAAGAAATCAACGTTTCATCACTGGCTGCTCTACTTGTCAAAGAGCGCTGGACGCCTTCATATCTATCCGATTATTTTAGTGATGCCGGCATTCAGTCTCTGGATTTTCCCAGACTTCATTACCTGGCCGGTAAAGACTTCTTTTTAGGAAAAAATCTGCCGTTAGAACACTTTATGAACTCGGAAACCACTGCATACATTGATGAGTATCTGTTTTATAAGCAGTGTGAAAACTGGACGATTGCTCCGGATACTAAAGAAGCATTTTATTCTCTGATCGAATCGACAAGATCCAGGATCGATTACGAAACCATGTTGCCCATAACGAAAGCTTTACTTCATAGAGCCTATTTGAGCGATCCCGAAAAGTATCCCCTTTCAAGAGACTTGCTATCTGAATTCAGAGATGATCTCGTGGCTTTTATTGCAAGGTATCCTGAAACGGAAAAAGAATGGGGTATCATAGGACTTGAAAGAGCGTCATTTCGCGCCAAAGCCGAACCCCTTCTGGCCCATATTGATAATTTCAGAAACTGGATGGTTCCATATCCGCTTGATGGAATTATAACATTACTTCAGGAAGGAATTTTCCAAGGTGAGGATGCATATGAAAAGAATTGGTGCGCCCTTCAACTGGCAGCGGTTCTATCGAAAGAAAGAGTGGAAAAGAGTCTGATCAATGAAATCCTTGAAAAAACCATCAAAAACAATGATGGTAAAATAATTTTAAAACAAGAAGATAAATATTTGTTGAACAGTATTAGGCAAAGTGGAAAATAAATGTTTATCCGTATGAAATCATGAGACACCCTGCTGAAAAGGTCGAACCTATATTGCGAGTTACAAAAGGAATCCTGGATGTGAAGTGGCTTGACCAGGAGGCCCGGACAAAAGTAGTTGAAATTGAGAATAAGGTCCATAAAGAGGGACTTTCGAGAAGTGGGGGCTATCATAATGAAGGTGTTATAGAAGTTCTTTCCAGGAAATACGTGTGTGTAGTGCTGAACAATAATGAGTTCAGGCATGCCACTGCGCCTTCTCTTTTCTGGGTCGCCGGAGATACAGTGATCGGAGAGGAAGTGAGTGATGCCAAACGCCTGCAAAGCCTCATCGAAAAAGGCACCGTCAAAGTTCTTCGAAAAAAATTCGTTCTGCATCTTGACAGGATGAAAGCAACTCGCGGTCAGGTGCCGGTCTTCGTCGTTCGCGGTCTACCTTTCCCTGAAATCGAGGATATTAGCGGAATTTATGATGTCCTTTCAGCTTCTCCCATCGGTTCAGCAGATGTGTATTTAAAAAAGCGGTATGGCTGGGATACAAAAGCACGGGATCTGGGGACCATCCTGATTGGATTTAATCTATCTTGAGGACGGCGTTTTTCTCTTGAAAAAGAATTTCCAGCGGTACAATCGGCTCCAAATGGGGAAAAGGATCTTTCTTGTGAGGAATATGCAGCGCTTCAATGAATTCATCTTTAAAACCCTGCAGTGAGGCCAGATCAACATATTCGACCATTCGGGCCACCCAGTCAGATTCTGATCTTTTTTCTCTGTTCAATAAGGTGATAAGGGCACCAGTACCGGCAGCATTGCCGATGGGAACAATCTTTTTGGGATCACAGTCGGGTATCATCCCCATGATCAGCGTCTTAACAGGATCAATGTGAAGTCCAAAACCACCGGCAATCTTGATCACATCCACTCGATCCGTTCCCAACTCACGCATTAGCAGTTTACAACCGGTATAAATAGCAGCCTTGGCAAGCTGAATCTGACGAATATCCTTTTGTGTTATCGTTATATCTCTGCCTATCGCCGTCTCATTGGCCCAGGCAATTACAAATTCCTCCTGCCGGGTCTCAGGGTTGGCACAATAGCGGGGTGATTTCTGGTTCTTTTGCAAGGCCCCGCTTTTGTTGATAATCCCCGTCCGGTAAAGCTCAGCCAGCAGATCCATAATTCCGGATCCGCAGATACCGCGTACTTGAAGTTCTCCAGGCTTCACATAGTTGGACCATGCGTCATGACCGACCACCTTATAAACCACTTCATGAGTGTCAGGATCGATGGCGATGCGCTCTATGGCGCCCGGTGCGGCCCGCATTCCGAAAGTGATCTCGGCGCCTTCAAAAGCCGGACCTGTGGCACATGAAGTGGACAGTAGACGTTTTCTGTTTCCCAGAACCAGTTCGCCGTTGGTGCCGATATCGATAATCAGTTGAATCTGATCGCTTTTATAAGGCGCTTCAGCTGTTAAAACGGCAACATTATCGGCACCCACAAAGCCGGCTTCATTGGGTAGTATGTGGATGTACGCCGAAGGGCATATGTTAAGGTTCAAATTTCGGGCCTTGATATTCAGGCTTTTTTGAACAACGGGAGGAAACGGAGTTCGGGCAACATGTCTGGGATCGAGTTTCAGAAATATGTGATGCATGATGGTATTCCCGACGATAGTGACATCCTCAATATCCTCAGGGGTCAGACATAAGAATTTTCCTTCTGTTTTTGCCCGCTGTTTTTGAACTTCATTGTAAATTAATTCTTCCTCTGTGCTGAGCCAACTGGTATTATCCGGCCAGGTCGAACGCAGCAGTGCTTCAATCATACTATTAAGCGCCTCTATGATATCTGCGCTCATTTCCGCAAGCCCCTCTTTATTGTGGACATGATAGTTGATACGAGAAATCACATCCTCACCATACTTGACCTGGGGGTTCATGATATACTGCGTATCAAGAATTTTCATGGAGTTTAAATGCACTAGGGAAGCTACGACGGTGGTGGTTCCGATATCAACTGCAATGCCAAAACAATCCAACACCTTTCCCGGCAGAATGCGAATAATTTCTTTATCCATCCAGACACTGACGGTAACATGCCAATTCTCTTCACGGAGCCGTATGGGAAGATTCCTTAATACATCAATATCACAAGAATATAATACATCGATGTCACAGCCGAGCTCTTCCCGACCATACTGAATTTTTAAAGCACCTAAAAGTCGTTCCAGATCTCCTTTAGAATCATTTACCGATGGGGGATCCATTATCAAATCGTACTTTTTAACAATGGGATCGTAAGGGATGGTGACCAGGTGGGGGCGTTTGGATACGATCTGTTTGGAAGCTCTGGATTCTTCCGGTACAAAAGCCAAAACATCACCTTTAATTGCTGCACAGCATGCCAGACGATATCCCTTTTTTTTATTTTTTTTGTCAATAAATCGATTTTCAGCTTTTTTCCAGCCGGAGATGTTATTACGTCCGGAGACAATGTTATACTTGGGATAGCTCCCATCGGCAATCAGAACCCTGCACTTTCCGCAAGACCCTTTACCGCCGCAAAGAGATTCAATGTTCTCGCCGAGCTCCCTTGCAGCCTCCAGAACACTTTTGTTTTTGGATATCTTTCCTCTGTGGCCTGAAGGCTGAAAAATGATAGTGGCTGATTCCATCCGGTGTTATTCTCTTTTGTTAAAGATCCTCAAGTACTTTGACGGGTACGGAAACCTTTGATCCATTTCATGCCGTAAGAATCTCTTGCCATAACCAGATCTGCAGCCTGGAGGCTGATAACTTCCTGAGTCTTCATGGGATTGCATATCGGGCAGGACAACCCGGCCACAGCGGCCATTGCCATGAAAAATGAAGTGAGATTTTCTCTATCCGGCAATCCGAAGGAGATATTACTTGCACCCATGGTAATATTGACGCCATATTTTTCTACGATCATGGCTATGGCATCCAGAGCGATCTTGCCCGCCTCCCATTTTGCACCCAACGTTAATACCAGGCAGTCGATGACAATATCCTCGGCAGGGATGCCAAGTTTTGCTGCCTCTTCCATGATTACATCGGTGCTTCTCAGCCTGTCTTCGGCGGTTTTCGGGATACCTGAATCACCGCTGCACAGCCCAATAACGGCTGCGCCATACTCCTTAATAAGAGGGAGTACATTCCTTAAACTCTCGGCCTCAGCAGTAACCGAATTTACCAAAGGCTTGGCACCGTCTTTACAGTAGTAACTCAGTGCCGCTTCAAGAGCTTTCACGTTAGGAGTATCTATACAGATGGGAGGATCATCGGCCGCATCCCGAACTTCTTTGATCATTTGAATCAAAAGCGAGGGTTCGTCGGCTCTGGGGAGACCGGAATTAATGTCAAGGATGGTCGCCCCGGCCTGTAACTGTGCTACGGCATCCTTTCGGACCATGTCAAATTTTCCGGCCTTGAGCTCCGCCTGAAGGGCATTCCTGCCCGTAGGATTAATCCGTTCACCGATGATCACCATGCCCGTATCACGGCAGATACTGACTTCATGTTTTGATGATTTTATAATTGTTGTGAGATTTTTGACCATAATTTTCTTTTCCTTCCTTTGGATCAATTTTTATTTTCGCCGTTCATATAGTATATTACACTCGATAAATTTTACAATAGTTCATACAATTTGCGTGCCAAAAAAACCCCGTGATGAACCCTCCCACAAAAGGGAAATCGGTTCAAGCACGGGGATTTTTTGGATTAGAGTGCGATAGTTCCCTAAATTGTTACTATCGCACGGATCATCATTGTAGCCTTTTTCCTTAGGGTTGTGGGGAAAACTTCAATGTCTTGGGATATTTTCCCTTATTAAAATATGGATCGGGTTTCTGAAAGGTTCCCGGAATCAGCGTGAACTGGCCGTGACGGTTGATGACCGGGTAGCCTTCTTCCAGCCAACCCCTGAATACATCGGTGGGGTTGAAAATATCGCCGGTGTAGCCCATGATTCTCATGCGCCGGGCAACCAGCGCACCCCGGATACTTCCGTCCGCCGGAGCGCCGCTTTTACACTGCAAATAATAGGTTGCATTCTGATCCGGTGCCAACCCGGGAAGATACCAGAAATCAAGACCGGTGTCCAGACCGCCTTACCATTTTCATACATCTGTTTTGCGGTCAAATTTTTGCCTGTGTGTTTTTCCACAGAAAATCCTTCTTTGTTGAGAATGTATCCCATATCGGGACTGCCCATCTTGGCTTTTTCTTCGGCCGTCCGGGGCTTTTTTGCAAACGCCCTGATCTGCTCCGGTGTCCAATCCTTCGAAAAACGGGCTCCAAGGTCACCAGCAAGTGAAGTGCTTACAAAGGCTGCTACCATAAAAATGGCGATCAAAATTTCTCACAAGCTGAATTTGTTCATTTTTCAAATAAAAACACAGAAAATTCTTTATGAGAAATCTTTATGAGAAATTCGGGATAGCAATATCGCTTAAAATAATCGTCCAAACCAAAAGCGCCCAAGCCGGCACAACCGAG
>JAOUGB010000563.1 GCA_029857875.1 Desulfobacteraceae bacterium
CTCCCTAACCCGGCCAAGCCGGAAAAGTTAAAAGTGATCTAAAGTTAAAAGTGATCTAAAGTTGTTGTTGAGTCGCTGCGCTCCGGCTATTTATATTAAATAAAATTGACAGAATACCTTAACTTTAGCTCACTTTAGTTCACTTCAAACTTTAGCTCACTCTAAATCAATAAATACAAAATATTACAAACATCGACAACAAATTGTCGATATGATATAGCTAAGCGCCTTAATAGCTTTTTAAACAATGATATGAAAAAAGATTAATTATACTATAGAGAATATAAGTATTTTTCAAATAAATTCCAAAAAATTATGGTTATGGTCTTTACAGAAACTGGATTTTGAAAAAAAAGAGTGTAGAAAAAATTATAAAATTAAAAGAAAATGAAAGAAATATGGAGATATTGCCAAAGAATACTATTGTAGATATTCTGTTGATAACCATGGATATGCTTAAAATGCTTATGGAAAAATAGCCATTTAAAAAAGTTTGTATTTAAAAGCAGTTAAATTTTTAAAAAGAAATATATCTTTAATAACAATAAGATATGTTCTGTTAATAACTTGTTGACAAATAGATGCTAAACTGGATTTTTCGGGATTGACATATAAGAGATGATGCTTTACAGTCAGCCACAACTTACACAGTAACTTCTTTATAATCTAAGATAACACTCCCAAAAAGATTGATATCGGTATTTTATCAGTAGTTTTACCTGAAACAACAAGTCATTTCTAATTACATAATTGAGATTTTAATACGTATGAAGGCGATCTGGAAAGAGGCAAAAGCTGCTATTAAATTACGTGTTCCCAATCACTGTTTCAGGATGTGGATTGAGCCGCTGAGACTATCAAAGTTCGATAATAACTGTCTTACTCTCCTTTCTCCCAACTTTTTCTCCAAAAAACGGGTCTTGGATCATTATGGAGATCTGATAGCGACTGAACTCAGCAGGGTTGCAGGAAGGTCTTGTCGATGTACCATTGAGGTTTCGGCAACAAATACCCTCCCAAGAAATAAAGCAAACGAAGATTTTCAGCTTTCATTGCCCAATATGAATTTACGTCCGCACACCGGCAGATTTTTACGAAAGGATTTTACCTTTGATCATTTTGTGGTTGGTGGTAGCAATGACTTTGCATACTCAGCCTCCCTTTCTTTGGCTTCGAGAAAAAATGGTCTCCAGAATACGTTGTTTTTATTGTCAAGGACCGGAATGGGGAAAAGCCATCTTTCACAGGCTATCGGGAATTACATACTGTCTGAACATCCCACGGATCGTGTATATTATACGACTGCCGAGGATTTTAGCAATGAAATGGTTCATGCGTATCGCAATGATGCAATCAATTCTTTTAAGGGAAAATATAGAAATCAATGTGATGTATTACTCCTTGAGGATGTTCATCACCTGAGCGGCAAAGAAAGAACTCAGATCGAGCTTGCGTTAACGCTTGATACGTTGTTTGAATCCAACAAGAAAATAATTTTCTCAAGTTGTTATCTGCCGGCGGATATTCCAAAACTCAATGATAAATTGAGGTCACGTCTCTCATGTTCACTTATTTCAAACATTGAGCCACCAGAATTCAAGACGAGGGTCAGGATACTGCAGAAAAAAGCGAATCTTAACAAATGTAACATACCCGAAGACGTCATCCATTACTTGGCCGGTGAACTCACAGAGGATGTGAGGCAGCTCGAAAGCGGCCTTATCGGGGTTACTGCAAAGTCATCTTTGTTGGGAATACCTGTAGACCTTGGACTGGCTGAAAGTGTTGTTAAGAACATTGCACGCACTAGAAAGGAAATCACCATAGACGCTATCAAAAAGATCGTTTGTAAATATTATTCTATTTCCGTTAAAGAAATTGTTTCGAGTTCTCGCAAACAATCCATCGTTCGGCCGCGACAGATCGCAATATATCTATCGCGCAGATATACCGATGCCCCTCTCCAGGCAATAGGGAAAAGTTACAACAGGTATCATGCCACTGCCCTTCATTCCATCAACACGGTTGAACGGGTATTAAAAGAAAATGGCCCGATTCAAAAACAGGTGGAACTTCTATCTCAAAAGCTCGAATCTGGTAAATATTAAATTTGAATTCCCCGCCCAGAATCATATCTTGATTTACTCAATAAATTTGATACGATTTAAAAATCTTTGAATACATGAAGTGTATTCTTGGAACTACATTGAGCCCGAAATCATTTTTCAATTGAACATATACATTTGAAGGCGTCAAATGACAATAACAGATAAGACGTTCAAAAAATTAGAAAGCATCGTGGGAAAACAGTTTTGCAGCAGGGAAAAAGAGGATCTGCTCTGCTATGCATACGATGCAACAGCTCGCAGTTATCTCCCCAGTGCCGTCCTGTTTCCACAGGATGCCAGAGAAATATCCGCCATATTGTATCTCGCCAACTCAGATCGTTTCTTCGTGACACCAAGGGGCGCCGGTACAGGGATGACGGGTGGATCTCTTCCTGTGGAAGGCGGCATCGTCCTTGCGATGAGTCGACTTAACCGTATCCTTGAAATAGACAAGGACAACCTTATCGCCCATGCTGAACCCGGTGTTGTGACCGGCCATTTTCAC
>JAOUGB010000040.1 GCA_029857875.1 Desulfobacteraceae bacterium
ATGAATACCTGCGGCCCTTGCCATCTGAGCAAGGCGGGTCAGAGCGATTTCCACGTTTCTTGAGGCCGCCAACATCAGATCGGCAAGTTCATCGATGACAATGACAATATAGGGCAGTTTTTCCAATGCCTGATCTTTGTCGGCATTTTTCTCCTTTTCGATTTTCTGGTTGTACTGCCTTAAATTTCTGGATTTCTTTTCGGACAAAAGTTCATACCTTCTTTCCATTTCCCGTACGGCCCAGAAAAGGGCATTGGTCGCTTTTTTTATGTCGGTGACCACCGGAGTAATCAGGTGCGGTATTCCGTCATAACTTGAAAGTTCGATTCTTTTGGGATCGATCATAATGAGCTTTACTTCATCAGGGGTCGATTTATACAACAGGCTGCAAATCATGGCATTCAGGGCCACACTCTTACCGGTTCCCGTTGCTCCGGCAATGAGAAGATGCGGCATCTTGTCGAGTTCCGCCACTACGGGATTTCCGACAATATCCCTCCCGAGACAGATGGTTAGTTTTGATTTTGATTTCTCAAAGGCACTTGAGGCAACAATCCCTCTGAATCTAACGAGTTCTCTTGATGTATTGGGAAGTTCGATTCCAATGGCAGCTTTTCCGGGAATCGGCGCAACAATTCTGATGCTAATGGCTCTAAGCGCCAGCGCAAGGTCGTCGGTAAGGTTGACGATTTTGTTTATTTTAACTCCCGGGGCTGGTTCGTATTCAAAGGTGGTGATAACAGGGCCGGGGGATACTGCAACCACCTTCCCATGGACATTAAAATCTTCAAGTTTTTTTTCAAGGAGTTTCGACTGCATGTTTAAATTTTCATCATCAGCGGATGAGAGTTCTTCTTTGAAATTGTCCAACAGATTTATGGAAGGGAGCTGAAATCCTGATTCGCTTCGCATAAAATCAAATACTTCCTGTCGCGGAACGGGAGCTTCCTTTATCGGCCGGGGTTTGGGAGATTTGATTTTTATTTCCCGTTTTTCTTTGATAGGCTTTTCTTTTTTTGATTTTTTCCGTTTTTCTCTCCATTTGATAAATAGGGTCTTCAATCGATCCGCGAAAAAGCGAGCGGTTTGCCAAGAGCGTTTCGCAAACCTTATCAGGGAAAAACCGGTGGCGAGAATCAGACCGATGATCCATAAAAGGACCAGGATAATCGCTCCGCCCACGACGTTTGAATATTTCACGAGAAATGATTTTAGGGGGATTCCAATGATGCCGCCGGAAGAAAATTTGCTTCCGAAGATAAGGATATGGTTGTGCTTGAGTGCCAATAAGCTTCCTGTAGTGATCATCAGAATGACTCCACCGATAATCGTCAAAATGATGGCTTTAACGGAATGACCCCCAAAAAAGTGGATGCTTGTTAGAAGGAGTAGAATCGGAATCCAGAATGCCCCAAACCCGAACAGTCCGATGAGAATACCTGCAAGGTGGGCACCGAATAAACCAAAGAAATTATGAATATGTCCGGCCGCCCGGGCATTATTGATCGAAGGATCAGCCGGACTGTATGACAGAAGACTGATCAGCGTTAAAATAACGAGAAAAAAAAGTAAAATCCCAGTGATTTCTCTACGCATCATTTTCCAATTCGTTATGCGCTTTCCGGCAAAAGACTTAAAAATCGCCCAATGGAAACTTTTAAATGATCTCTATACTTCCAGAATAAACGGTAGTATAACCGGTCGGCGTTTTATAGTAAAGAAAAAGTATTTTCTCAGGGCTTTTGATATTTTTGACCGAATCTTTCTAGCGCGATCCGGAACTTCTGGGCCTATTTCTTCTACGATCTCGAGAATAACACACTTTGCATCTTCCAGAAGATGGCCTGTTTCGGTTTCAAACACAAAGCCCCGTGAAACCATTTCAGGTCCGAAAATAACAATCCCGGTCTCTTCATCAAAGGCCATGTTCACTATAACCAGTCCATCTTCCGAGAGATCTCGTCTTTCCTTGAGCACACTTCTTCCAACATCTCCAACACCCTTACCGTCGATAAGCACCCGGCCTGTTACAATACTGTCTTGAACTTTCCCGCCGTTTTCATCAAACTCTATGATCTGCCCGTTTTCAGCAAGAAGAATATTTTCTTTTACAATGCCGACCTGTTCGGCCAATCGTGAATGAAGAACCAGATGCCGGTATTCTCCGTGGATGGGAATAAAATATTTGGGCCTGGTCAGATTGATCATCAGCTTTAACTCTTCCTGAAACGCATGACCCGACACATGAATCTGCGATATCTTTTCATAAATAACGTCGGCACCTCGTCTGTATAGATCGTTGATAATCTTGGTGATGGCTCTCTCGTTTCCAGGTATAAATTTTGAAGAAAGGATGACCGTATCCTCTTTTTTGATCTTTATCTGCTTGTGCGTTCCTGCAGCCATGCGAGCAAGGGCCGCCATGGGCTCTCCCTGACTCCCTGTGGTGATGATAATGATTTCTTCGTCAGGAAATTCACTGATCTGCTCAATGCCGATCTCCATTTCTTCCGAGATGTTGATGTAACCAAGTTCTTTTGCAATGTTTACACTTGTTTCTATGCTCCTGCCGTTGAAAATGACTTTTCTATTGATTGCTTGAGCGATATCAACTACCTGTTGAATTCTGGTAATACTGGAGGCAAAAAGACCGATGATGATTCGACCCTTTCTGCCGGTGGAAATTCTTCCCAGGGTGTCCCCAACCTCCTGATCGGAGATAGTATATCCTTCCTTTTCAACATTTGTTGAATCTGACAGGAGAGCAAGAACACCTTTTTCGCCATATTGTGCAAATTTGTTTACGTCGGTGATCATACCGGCAGCAGAAGTATGACTGATTTTAAAATCACCGGTATGGATAACGAGTCCTAAAGGTGTTTTAATGGCAATACCCACTCCGTCAACCGCACTGTGGCAGACACGGATAAACTCGAGTTCAAAAGCGCCCAATTCAAGTATTGATCTGGGAGAAATTTGATTTAATGAAACCGGCAAAAAGAGGCCGTGTTCTTCAAGTTTTTTTCGCACAACACCCAACGTAAAAGGCGTTCCATAAACCGGCAGATTCATCTCTTTGAGAAGATAAGGCACAGCACCGATATGATCTTCGTGGGCATGGGTTAAGACTACTCCTGAAATATTTGATTTTATTTGCTTTATGTAATTCATGTCGGGAATGACATAATCGATGCCCAGCATGTAGTCTTCCGGAAACATGAGCCCGGCGTCAACAATAAACGCTGAATCGCCGTATTCAAACACCATCATGTTAAGTCCAATTTCTCCCAAACCGCCAAGGGGTATTATTTTTAGCATAGTGATCCGTTCTTTTTATTTTTTTCAAAGGATTTCAGAAATATATCTCTGATTTTATCCATAAGATCGTTTTTTGTTTTCCTGGTGTAATCCGATGAGTTTATCGGTTTTGCGATTTCAAGGGTAACATTCCCGGGTTTAATTAACATCTGTTTTTTGGGCATGATTCGCTCTGTTCCGTGAATAATGATCGGGATAATCGGGACACCGGAATCCACCGCCAAGAAAAATCCTCCCTTTTTGAATGGCTGGATATTGTGATTACGACTGCGGGTACCTTCAGGAAAGATAACGACCGATATACCGTCTCTGATTATCTTTACCGCCTTATTCAGGCTTTCTATGGCAGATTTCCGATCAGAACGGTCAATACTGATATAGCCGGCTCTTTTCATGGCATAACCGAAAACGGGTATTTTATAAAGTTCTGCTTTGGCAAGCCACCTGAATTGAACAGGAAGAAATGCCTGAAGAACCGGGATGTCGAAATTGCTCATATGGTTGGCCATATAAATATAAGACCGGCCGGGTTTCAGGTTGGAAAGTCCCTTTACGGTAACCCTGATATTGCTTAATGCAAGGATGCATTTTGCCCAGATTCTTCCGACCTTGTGCGCGGTATCGCCGCCGGCAGTGACGAAGGAGACCAATATGACCATTACAGCCATAAAAGCGGTCACAAGGATAATCCCTAAAATAATGATTGAGGTTCGTGCCATTTGAATATCATTTGCAATCAGGGGCACAGAGCTTTCATTAACATTTACCTAAATTGAGAGTTACAAATTGCACCATTTGATTTTACCTTAAAAAATTTTTCCGGCCAGCTGCTCAATGTCGGCGTTGCTGAAAATTAAGGGTGCGAAACTTGAATGATAAGTTTAATATCCTTTGGAGGCTATGTTTTAATTTTGAGCGTATCAAATATTGAGTCGGCAAGTCGGATAAGCCAATTTCGTTGTTTTTCGGTGGCATAGCCCATACAGTCACATCGAATTCTTCTTTTGGTGCGTATCAACAATTCAAAGGTTATAAGATTCAATTCCAGGTCAACAGCAAAGTAAAAGGGTTGACAGTCGGTATGTTCGGCCTGAATCTTGGTAAGGATATTCTGATCAAGCTGTATCCAATAAATACCATCCACATCAGAGGAACTAAAGTTTTCCTCCAGGTAGGCTTTAACCAATTCATAATCTTTAGGCCTGAGCTCATCAATAACGTATTGTTTCATAAAAACAAAATTATCACAGTTTGTTGTGCCGCGCAAGATGTATGTTCGCGGCGGTTTTTATAATTTTTTAGGGCGTGATTTATGCATCTTTTATCGATCACCCCGATTTTTTGCAAGCAGTTCTTGGCATTATTACCTGAATCTTGCATGAAAATTAATGAGAATTTTTCGGTGATTTGATTGAAGGGGATCTGTGGGAAATCATATCGTCGTTCATTTTTACCCTATTGGTATATCGGATGATGATCTTTTTTCTCATTAATTTTCACCCAAAGGGCGAGCCGGAGGCTTTCATTACCTACGGTATGACACCTACGGCGTCTGCGTTATTAAGGGCTCGCAATAGTTCACTATGGCTTCGCCCTTAAGTGCCTTGCATATGAAAGCCTCCAACTCGTGCAAAATTCAGGTATTAGTTAGGAAAATGATCGTATCTTGATTGCCGAGTCAGGGAGTGCTACGATAACAGCATTAATATACCAGAAATTAGGAATGAGAAAAGAGGAAAGCGGTTATCTGTTTTCTAATTCCTATTTCCTATTTTCTAAAATGAACATTCAACCCTAAAAAACAGGGTATATCCGGAGTGTTGCATGATCTCATTTAACTTATATTTGATTGCTTATATCTGTATCTATCTTGTTAGTGCTGCTCTTAAAACAGTCATTGAGCGGATAAACATAAATTATCTTGAAAAATATGGAAAAACGGTTCCCACCTCATTCCAGGGAGTGATTTATGAAGAGGAATTAAAAGAGATTATACGATACACGTCAGATAATGTTCGATTTAAATTTGTTCAAACCATCGTCATTAAAAGCCTTTTTCTTTTTATTGTCATTTCGGGAATTCTCCCATGGCTCGCCGATAATTTGGCGAATACAAATTTTTTACTGGCAGGCTTGGTCTTTTTTGCCTTTATCGGTCTAATAGAGATGTTGGCCGGCCTTCCTTTTGATTATTATCACAGTTTTGTCATCGAGAACAGATATGGATTTAATACAAAAACCATAAAAATATGGATTTCCGATTTGATAAAATCCTTACTGGTGATAATCGTTTTGGGCGGTTTGCTCCTGTCTGCATTACTGCTGATGTTAAAATATACAGGAACGAACTGGTGGATTTGGGCGTGGGCAGTTTTTTTGTGTTTTCAATTGCTTATAACCGTCATTTATCCTACTGTTATTGCGCCACTATTTAATAAATTTACACCCCTTGAAAAGAGTGATCTAAAGGCCGACATTGAGCAACTCGCAAAAAAAGAAGGCATCGAGATTGAGGGGATATATCAGATGGATGCGTCTCGGAGAACCCGACATACCAATGCATATTTTTCAGGACTCGGAAAAGCCAAGCGGATTGTTCTGTTTGATTCTTTGATTCAATCTCACAGTCAAGAGGAAGTTCTGTCGATTCTGGCACATGAGATCGGACATCTAAAAAAAAATCATATTAAAAAACAACTGGTTATAAGCAGCATTGTGTCACTGTTTCTATTTTTTACGGCATCAAAACTGATAACATGTCGTGTGATGTATGAAAGTTTTGGTTTTTCAAACACACCGTATTATGTGGGTCTTTTTTTAGTTGGAATCCTGTGGGAACCTGTAAGCTTTTTCCTATCACCCCTTGGGATGGCGATTTCCAGAAAATTTGAAAGGGAAGCGGATTTTTATTCCATCGAGATTATAAAGCGCGCAAAACCCCTTTCCACAGCGCTGAAGAAAATGGCGAAAGAAAATCTTTCAAACCTCAGACCGCATCCGCTGTATGTTTTCTTCAACTATTCTCATCCGCCATTGCTTGAAAGGATCGAGTACCTTGAAGCACATGAAATGTTTTGATATCGATAACAGGTTGCGGGATAGAAATATGCGTGGGCAGTGATCTATGGGCTTTGTTCCCTGGTCAGGGCAGAAGACCAGGGAACATGAAAATTTAAATCCGATTATGTCTCTTCCACTGTAATTGCGCCGGGTTCACAAACTTCAACACAACTTTCACAGCCCAAACATTCATCCGCATTTACAGGGACGGATTTGTCATCTTCCATCTCAAACACTTCAACAGGACAGACATCCACACACTCTTCACAACCTTCACATTTTTCTTCGTCAACAGTAGGAATAAAAGCCATCTTAAAAGCCTCCTTTCACAATAAAGTTAGGTCACGGCAAAAGCATTACCGATTATCAGTTATCGGGCAAAATCCATATACTAATTGATTCAGTGAGTCAAGCCTTGTTATGTATTTTTTTAACTTTTATGAAATCACGGATTTTATTCTTGAAAAAGACCTATAAAACAGTTTTATCCATTCTTTTACAAGCAAGATTCCACATGAAAACGTTATGGAATCGACTGGTTATAAAATTGTAATTCAATTGGGATCTGCACCGCCTGGTTTTGCTTATGACGATTGTCAAAAAATATGTTCCGATTGATCCGCTTCTGGCGTGATTGATCCTAAGTTGAGCTTCCGACCTCATTTCAGGTTCATTTGAAATGTTCTAAGGCTTGCTTGTTGACCGTTATGGTGTCGTTCGGATTGAAAAGATCGGCCAGATGAACGAGAATTGAATCAGGTTGATATCGCCGAGGAATTCAAGAAGAACAGGAAGAATAAAATCCTTAGACAAATGTTCAAAAGCGATTAAGCATGAGCGGACTTAAATCTATAAGAAGCTTTCGTCTTGGAGTTGAATCCGTAACACTCAGTGCAGTTGATGGAATACTTTTCAGGTGCACACTTGACTAAAATGCCGCCCTGTAAACCATACCCTCCTGAAGTGGGTTTTATCTCAACGATCACCTCGCGCCCGCAGTCCGAACATTTACCATTTATTGTGATTGTCGATTTTTCGGGGTTAGCTTCAAATATTTTTCTTAGCACGTCTATCATTGACAGCCACCTCCATAAGTTGTTGACAATACATTAGTGCCTGTCCATAAATGGTTATTTTGCCTAATCTCTCCGCCTGCCCTGTGAAATGCGGAGCTTATTTCTCTGGGGTTATGCTCGAAAATTAACCAGCCACCGAACTTTGGCGGGTTAATCCTCGGAATATCAACTATATGCCTGCGGTTAATTTTCTCGCATGCCCCCGCTCATAATCCGGGATCTTCGACTTGATCTTGAACAAAATACTTCATTTTTGGACAGACACTAGTTAAGAATGTTTGTTGTTTGATATTCTCGATTTTTGCCTCCTATCCAACCCGCTTCTTCTTTCCTTGCCGGACCTACGCTCAGGGATATGAATGGTGTAAGAAAATTGTCGACGATCAATCCCTAAACGCCGGCCGCCGTTATCTCTATCAAATACTGTCATAATTTAATAAATTATAGATATGTTTTAACGACTCAAGGATCTGAAAAGAAAAGGAGTTGATGATGTGTTTAACTCCAGACAGCTCGTTTTATCTGAAATCTTATGTCCTGAAGCCATTTGTTTTGATATTCGAGAAATTACATCCGCTAATTTGGTTCCTCGATGATGGACAGTCCGACAAGAGAATGCCCCGTGAAAAGATCATGAGAATTTTTCGAAATGATCCGGGTTTTCAACAATTTGTTGGGCACGGATAGTTCCGGAGGATTGAATTCCATGTGTAAAATGTCGCCGACCTCAAGTTGTTTAAAGACGCTGGAATCTTCTTTTACCAGAATACATGGCCCGTTTAGGGAAATGTCTCTTAATTTGAACAGATAAATCGGGCCCTTATCATTTAAAGAGAATTGAACGCTATAGTAATTATCCAGAATGTATCTTGATACAACTTTGCTTTCAGCTAAGTTGTTCGTGGAAATTCTTTCTCCCATGGTGTCAACCTTTGCACAGTATCCTTAAAGCTGCATTTGTCCGGCATGAAATAACATGCCGGAATATAAACTTTATCCGGATGAATTTTCAATTTAGGATTTCTATTGGCATCTTGGGTATCCTATTTCATAGGTTTCTAATTTTATTATGTCAAGTGGAATTATGTATAATTTATATATAATTCTATTGAATTAGAATATATTGTAGTTCATTAAAATAAATTACTACATATTGTGCACTCTCAAATCAATAAGATGAATAAAATCGGTTTGTTCTGTTGTAATGTTCGTTTAAGTACCTCTAAATTTGAATTCTCAGCTGCTTGTCGAAGCGAAGCGAAGATCCCGATTCATCGGGGTTGGAACGCAGTGGAGATCCCGTTTCAACGGGGCAGCGCGGGATGAATTAAAATGGGGTAGGAATTCTATCCCCCAAGCGGAGGGCAGACCCTCCAGAGGCGGATAACCCTTCGGGAGTGTTATAAAATCATTACACGATTTTATTCGGATTTGAATATTTTACCTGATTATAAACAGCTAAGGATAATAGGGATACGGGTGCCAATAGTAAGGATAAGGATAATACCATGGGTCGTAGTAAGGTCTGAGATAATCATCTTCTTTCGGCCACAGGTAAATTTCACGACTTTCAATCTTGAGATAAGACTGGGCAAATTGGTCAACTTTTTCGACTACCGTGCCGACGATTGTGCCTGCTACGGTCACCTTGCGATCTTTACTGTAAATCTCCGGGTCTAAAAAGCCTTTGTGAGAGATGATGAATCTCCCTTCTGAATCATCTCTGGATTTGGGAGTTTCTCCCAATCCCAAGGGGACTTGGAGGACTTTTATGGACGATTTGTCAGCCAAATTCTGAGTCTCCAGTATGTAGCCTCCCAGAATCACGGTATTCCCCAGATATTTGTCGGTTTCCTGTACAAGTATTTTAAAGTTAACAGTCGCCATCGATTCTTTCCGGATCTGTTGAGAAATGACCGAACAAGACATGACAAAAAACGGCATGAGAAATGCCAGGCATGCAGCCTTCAAAATATTCATACAGACCCCCCTAAGATTCAATAGACCTAAATTGAGACCCTGATATCGAGCATCTAAAGCTTCGCTGTGGGGTCTCAAGTAATGGATGACTGTCGCCGATAATATTGCCGGTCGATTCGTCAATGGTTCTTTTTACCACATTGACAGATGCATCTGCAACAATTCTTAAGGAACCAAATTAAAAAGATGCATCCCATGGTACGTAAAAATGAAGACCGAAATCGAGAGGGACACTCTAAAGTTTGCTGCGGCAGACTTTAGAGTGCCGCGTGTTGTTTTTATTTCATTTCATCCTGCTTCATTGGTTTTTCCATCATACTTTCGGGTTTCATTTCTTCCTTCATCATTGGTTTTTCCATCATACTTTCGGGTTTCATTTCTTCCTTCATCATTGGTTTTTGCATCATGCCTTCGGATTTCATTTCATCCTGCTTCATCGGTTTTTGCATCATGCCTTCGGATTTCATTTCTTCTTGCTTCATTGATTTTTCCATCATTCCGGCATCTGCCCAACTGAATGTGAAGACCAGCAGGGCAAGTCCCATCATGACAACTTGCAGGTAGCTCAATGATTTCATAATCCATACTCCTTTCCATGTTGAGCGGTGGGGCTGTCATTAAAAGAAATCCAATAATGGGATAGCGCACCACCGGCGTTTCGGTGTATGTCCCATTTTCACTTTAAAGGGACGATGAATTCTGGGATAACAATAACAATTGAATTTAAAAGGGGTGTAAAGAAAAGGTAAAGCTTAGGTAAAGATTGAAATTAGGAAAGAGTCGTCGGGCCAATCTGTTTTTTTGATAGGTATGATTTATGGTAAAGCAATACGACCGGCTTCACCCTTTTTATCTATTTTTTTATGAAGAGGTACACTGCGAGAGCGACAAGTACAAGAGCGAAAATTTTCTTAAAATGTGCAGTAGAAACATGTTCAACCAGTCTGGCTCCAACCTGTGCGCCAATGATACCCCCCATACCAAGGAGGAAGCCGATTTTATAGTCGACATTTGCAAACTTATTGTGCGCAATCAAGGCAGATATTGAGATGACGAGAATCGCAAGAAATGATGTTCCCACCGCCTTTTGTGCGGGATACCCCAGAAAAAGGAGTATTGGAACCATCAAAAAACCGCCTCCCAATCCAGTAAACGACGCACCGATTCCCACAAGAACGCCACTAGCCACCATTATGAGCATTTGAATACCCATGAAACTATGTCCTTTTTTGATTTTCCATTTGTTTTACCGTGTTGGCTCAAATTTTGTACTCTTTATTTTCAACAACTCCAATAAAGCGCAACATCCTGTCGAGTTATGATTATCCGTGGGTCAAACCATGCTTGGCCATACTGAAACCACCAAATGATAAAACGGTCTAATGAGATTAAAATAAACCGGTCCTGTCCAATGTTTATAGTATACGGGTTATACTTGTTCTTCTAATA
>JAOUGB010000564.1 GCA_029857875.1 Desulfobacteraceae bacterium
CATTGGCTTTTACCACCGGGATGATTTCAGACGGGGCTACTTTTTCTTTGATGGCGTTTATGTTGTGAACCAGATTGTTCAGATTAATTTCAGCGAATGTTTTTGTACTCATTGATTCACCCTTTGGGTCATGATTCGATATTTCCTAATAAGTAAATAGATACTTGATATAATCCATACCAATGGAAATGTTGCCAAAATCTGCTCACAAGCGCCTAAAGTTTGAAGTGATCTAAAATGCCTAAAGTTGAGGTAGCGCTATCGCGCTATCATTAAAATATAATTGGCTAAAAAATTCCATAACTTTAGCTCACTTTAGTTCATTTTGGGCACTTGTAACTTTTTCTGTTTTGATATCAAAGTGTGCATATCAGTAAAAAAGTCGAGCAGGATTTGTGCTCCTTAGCAAGATAGTTAGGGGTTCAGTATCATGTTGTCAATCAGGCGAGCTTTCCCGACTTTTACGGCAAGGGCCATCAGGGCCGGTCTGTCGATAGTTTTCATATCATCAAGGGTTTCCGGATCGCAGATGGTGATATAATCGATTTCGGTTTCCGGGTGGGATCGGATCAACTTTGCTGCTGTGTCAATAATTTTAGCGGCATCCTGAAGACCATTTTCAACAAGCGTTTGAGCTTTTTTCAATGATTTGTTTAATGACAGGGCGCTAATCCGCTGCTCCGGTGTCAGGTACGTATTGCGCGAACTCATGGCAAGCCCGTCTGACTCTCTGACCGTGGGAGCACCGACAACTTTTATATCGAAATTAAGATCACGCACCATTTGACGTATTACCGTGAGCTGTTGATAATCCTTCTGGCCAAAAATCGTTACGTGGGGTTTTACGATGTTAAACAGTTTTGTCACAACGGTTGCAACACCCTTAAAAAATACAGGCCTTGAAAGACCACAAAGATGATTCGGAAGTTTTTCAAGTTCAACATAGGTCTGAAATTTTTCCCCATAAATTTCAACGGCATCCGGAGCGAACACTGCATTGACACCTTCTTTTTGGAGCAGTTCGAGATCCTTTTCAAAATTTTTGGGATAGGTTTCTAAATCTTCACCAGGGCCGAACTGTGTGGGATTTACGAAAATGCTGACAACTATATCATCGCCGTATTTTTTACCTTCTCTTATCAGGGATAGATGCCCTGCATGGAGAAATCCCATGGTGGGGACAAAAACAATGGTTTTGCCCTGGCAGCGTATCTTATCAGAGCGCACCTGCATTTCCTTGACGGTAGTTATAATTTCGATGGCATTCACCTCAAAAATTTTTTAAAAATCATAGGCCAGCGGTAATGCAAAGTCAATCAGAGTATGGAGTGTACGAAATGAAATTAAAAAATGTATTATTTAGTGTCCATCCATAAATGAGAATTTTTGTTCAAGATCAAGGCATGCGAAAAAAATAACCGCAGGCATATGTGAAATATTCCGAGGATTATTTTTTGAGCATAACGCAGATATTAGGCAAAAAGACCATTTATGGAGAGACACTAGTTGACAAACAGAACTGAAATATCCTTTGCCAGATTGAAAACTTTTTGAGAGATACTTCCCAATAAGAAATCTTTAATTCCGGATACTCCTCTTTTTCCCATGACAATAATGTTATAATCGGACTGGGATTCTTTTATAATATCTCTTGCAACGCCGTTTTTTTTGAGTTCTGATTTTATGGTGATATTCTTTTCTTCAAATCCGGCATCCATAAGTATGGTTTTACTTTTTTGTAAAGCTTTAGTAACCAGATCTTTCTTTTTTTCTTCAAGCAGACAAAAAGAGCTTTGTTGAGATGTAAAATAAGGCGTTAGCTCCGGACTGTTCATTTCGCACATGGTTGCTGTGTCTTGAACAACGTTAAATAGGGTGATCCGGCTATCAGTGGTAAAAGTATTTGCCACAAATTCAACCGCGCGTATCGCATTTTCAGAATCATCAATCGCCAGTAATATTTTTTTAGCCATATATCATATCCTCCTTTATATAAATGCCAGTTTGTGTTCACATTACGTATGCCAGCTTGTGTTGATAACTTCAAGGGAATTTCATTTTTTGGGTAAAATTCTTAATAAGAAGAAAAGAATTATCTCTAATTTTATAATGCTGACACATGGATGGATAGGAATTGAGGTGAATCAATGGGTTATGCGGGCAGTTTAACGTCTTGCCCGGGACCAAAGACTACAACCGCTGCTGCAATGTGCAACTCTGGGTATCAAAAAACGCTTCATAGGGCTCACCTCCTGATATTTTATAATTGCGATGACGGTGTTTATATTGTGATATTTTTTAGTTTTTCGCCAACCGACGGAGAAATCGAATAGTACGTATCCGTGTTGGCCGGCGATACGGGTTCATCGGCAATCGATTCTTGTAAGTTTTTATGCCGGCAATGAAAACATGACCAATATTCCCAATGTTTTTTACTGGCATGGTCCAAACAATTCCTATAGTAGGGACAAAAGACATTTCTATATCCCTTGGACTGAACAGGCTTTCTGCATTTACTCATTACTAAACTCCTTATCTCGGATCAATATTGACTGGCATAGAGGAGCATGAGATATAAATAATACCACAATGTGGTTTGTCAACTT
>JAOUGB010000565.1 GCA_029857875.1 Desulfobacteraceae bacterium
GGTAGAATTCATTAACTTTAGCTCACTTTAAACTCTTGTCCGCTGACGCACTGTGGCGGATTAGTTCACTTCAAACTCTTGCAGCGATTCTTCAGGCAGGGCGGAAGAACTCTGACCTGGCCCAAAGGACCAGGTTTTGCAGGGCAAAATAAATAAATTAAGGAGGTTTTTATGTTGAATATCATCAAAAAATCCATGTTGACCGGTATCGGCTTGGCCCTCATCGCAAAGGACGAGGTTGAAGATTTGGCCAAGGAACTTGTCAATAAAGGCAAAATGTCAGAAAATGAAGGAACGAAGTTCCTAGAGGATCTTCAGAAAAGGTATGATGAGACCCAAAAAAAGCTGGAAGAAAAGGTTCAGCAAGCGGTTAAGGATTTTATGAAAAAAGCTGATGTTGTCACCGGAGACGAATTAAAGGGGTTGAAAAAGGAAATAAGGGATCTTAAAAAAGCGATCAGCGAAAGAGGGGATACTTCCAAGTAAGGTTTAGCCCGTTGTAGCGAAGCGGACTTGTCCGCCCACCAGAGGCGGATAAACCTGTGCCGTGTGGCGGAGATTTATCCGCCTTTGGAGGGTCCCGATTTATCGGGGTTGACCCGTTAGTAAAGAATCCTGGCCCAAAGGACCAGGCTTTGTTTTGCCCCTGAAAGGGGCTGTTTTACTCAAAACAGTACAAGTTAAAAGTGCCTAAAGTGATCTAAAGTGCCTAAAGTTGTGGAGTCGCTTCGCTCCGCTGATTTTATATAATTGGTAGAATTCCTTAACTTTAGCTCACTTCAAACTTTAGGCACTTTTACGATTCTTCGCCATGTTGAATGCGATGGCCTGTTATAAGATACGTTACTGAATTTACAAATCAAAGTACTAATTATAAACAACATTCTTCTCAAATGCTGAGCATAAGAAAAATCGGTGTCGTAGGCCGAACCTACCGAAATCTTAACCGATACCGTCAGATACTGGCGATTCTTTTTAAGTATGGTTTTGGCGATCTAATAGAGCTTTTAAAGATCGATCAGTACATAGAGGTCGGACTTCAGCTCATTTCAAGAAATCGGCCCAAGCGCCTTGAAAAACTTTCAAGGGCAGAAAGGGTGAGAATGGCCTTTGAAGAACTCGGTCCCACCTATGTGAAACTCGGCCAGGTTCTCTCCACCCGCCCTGATCTCATTCCGACTGATTTTACACAAGAACTTTCCAAACTTCAGGATAAAGTTCCCCCCTTTTCTTTCAATGAAGCAAAAAGGACCGTTGAATCGGAGTTCGGTAAACCTCTTGAAGAACTTTTTGTTTTTTTTAGCGAAACACCGGTTGCCGCCGCATCCATCGGCCAAGTACACAAGGCCAAATTAATGGATGGTGAAATGGTGGCGGTAAAGGTTCAACGACCCGGCATCAAAAAGATCATAGAAATCGATCTTGAAATCATGCTTCATATGGCAACACTGGTAGAGGGCAACATAAAAGAGATGGCCCCGTATCGACCGGTTAAAATCGTGGAAGAATTTGCCAGAACCCTTGAACGGGAAATTGATTACAACATCGAAGCCAGCAGTATGGAACGATTTGCCCGCCACTTTCTGGACGATCCTAATATTTATATACCAACGGTTTTCAGAGACATGTCCACCGAGCATGTTCTCACCATGGAACTGATGGACGGTATCAAAGTGTCTGAAACCGACAGGCTTGAAGCAGCCGAACTCGACCGGAAGAAGATTACTGCCCGTGGGGCGGATTTTTACCTAAAACAGGTGTTTGATCTCGGTTTTTTTCATGCGGACCCTCACCCGGGAAATATTTTTATACTTCCTGAAAATGTCATCTGTCTCGTCGACTTCGGTATGACCGGGGCGGTGGATCGTCAGACCAGAGAAGATTTTGTGGATTTGATAGACAGCGTTATCCATCGGCACGAAGCAAGGGTGACCCAGGTGCTTTTGAAACTGACACACTGGGAAGAAGAGCCTAATGTTAGACAGCTCGAAAAGGATGTATCAGACTTCATGGGCCAACACCTTCATAAGCCTTTGAAGGATATTGAGATCGGAAAGCTTTTGAACAATTTGCTGGGGCTGGCGTCACGCCATCGTCTTATGATTGCTCCGGATATCTTCCTTATGATGAAGACGTTAACAATGGTGGAGGGGGTGGCCCTGACACTCGATCCGGATTTTGACATGATCGCTCAAGCTGCACCGTTTATAAAACGAGTTAAATTTGAACGGTTCTATCCCGGAAGAATCGCGGATGATATGATCCAACTCGGATCGGAAATGCTGCAATTCGCTCAGCAGTTTCCTAAAGATGTGCTTGAGATTACACGGCTGGTCCGACTTCAAAAGCTGTCTTTAAAAATGGAGCATAAAGGGCTTGAATCCATGCTGGCGACCCATGACAGGGTCAGCAACAGAATATCATTTTCAATCATTATTGCAGCACTGATCATTGGTTCGGCACTTATCGTTATTTCCGAAACCCCACCCCTTTTTTACGGAATATCCCTGATCGGAATTGTTTTGTTTTCAACCGCTGCAATTATGGGAATCTGGCTTCTTATTGCGATATTAAAAAAGGGAAGATTATAAGGTTCTTC
>JAOUGB010000566.1 GCA_029857875.1 Desulfobacteraceae bacterium
TTTAATTTCAAATAATTGAAGATTTTAAAGATGTTAAATTAGTTCCTCTTATTACATTTCCGAAAACGTCTTGTCAGAGGCCGCTGTCGAAGCAGCACATATGTTGCACCTGTACCGCCGTCACAGGATCTGGCGCTTGAGAATGCAATGACCCACTTTCGCCAAGGGCCGCGGGTGAGCCATTCAATCACCTTTGTTTTCAACACAGGCCTTCCTGGGGATGAAAGACCCCGGCCATGGACAACAAGAACAGCCCTTTTACCCGTGGTGATGGAATCTTTAAAAAAATTCTCAAAAGCTTTTCTCGCATCTTCCACATCGAAACCGTGAAGATCAATGTGCGACTGTATGGAAAAATCGCCGCGATGCAGCCGTTTTGAAATCTCCGGGTGAATATTATATCCTGTACCTTCAATATATTCCGGTGTATCCGCAACCACAAAGCCTTCGCCGGAATTCACAAGATTACTCAACTGCTGCATTGTTTCATCTTTTGAATCATTTTCAGAATCAATTGAAATACAAGGCATACAGTTGGGTTCTAACCGGTCCTCCCGATGAATGGGTTCGACGTCAGCCATAGCCTCTAAAAAAAGTTCTCTTTCATTCATCGGGGCAGACGTGTCGTCTATAGTGTTATCAGACTTGAAAACACCGGTTTTCTTAACTCGAGTTTCCCCGGAGACTTTAGATGCCTTGTCACCGGGGGAAGGCCCGGGTTTTAATGGTTTTTTTTCAAGCAAGTCTTTCAGTTCTTCAAAAGGTCTGAAAATTCCGGTTGTGTCGGAAGTTTTCATTGTGTTTCTCCTGAAAGCTTTGCAAAATACGACGATCCACTCAACTACAGCAAAAATCATACCAGCCCGTAGAAAGGGTGCTTTTTTGACCGGGGTCAAGCGGCAAGACTCACGCTTTAGAGGGGAGAAGCTTCACTTTTTAAGAGACAATTAATTTTAAGATTTCAGTGAAAAAATAGTGTTCTTAGACGCTCCTTCCCTGTAACGAAAATAATCGCCGATAATTTTGCGATGGTCAAACACGATGGGTTCTGGAAGATCATTTCCTGTAAAAACGCCCACACGTTTTGCATCATCAGCCGGTTTCGGAGTGCCGGTTCCTTTTCCGATGAAAACCGTTGTTACGGTGTGATGTCGGGGATCGCGATCAGGATCTGAATAGGTATGGAACTGTTCTTGAAGCGTAACCTCAAGAGAGGTTTCCTCTTTTGCCTCCCGAATTGCAGATGCTTCCAAAGATTCGCCATAATCGACAAAACCGCCTGGCAATGCCCATCCATAAGGTGGATTGGCCCTTTGAATGAGGACTATTTTATCGTTGATTTCTATAATGATATCTACCGTAACGAGCGGATTTCTGTATGTCTGTTTCATCTCATGTCAAAGTCAAAACCTTTTACAATTCCGGAACTCCTGAAGGAATCGAACAGACAAAAATTAGGGGATCTTTTCCTGTGTTTCTTATCTGGTGATCTTCATCGCCGGGTATGAAAACTGCATGACCTTTTGTGACCGGCATCCAATTTCCATCAGACAACACTTCACCTTTACCTGAATGAATGATGATTTCATGCTCCCATTCATGTGAATGCCTTGGGGAGTAACCGTTTTCAGACAGTTCAAAAATACGCATACAAAAATTTTTAGCGCCGTCTGATTGACCGATGAGGACTCGTCCTGTAACACCTTTTACATTATCTCCATGGAAATGCTTGGGTTCTGCTTCCGAATAGTGTATGATTTTCACATTCAGCTCCTTTGAAAGTGTTTATTGGCAAATTACGTTACAATATCAGTCTGTAATATCCAGGTCAATACTCAAGTTTCACACCCTTAATTTTCAGCAACTCCAATAAAGCTTAGCAGGCCCGTGAAAATTTCTTAAGGTGAAATCATATGCATGAGATGATGCAAATCGGATCCAAAAAATGGCAGAATCTAATTTATGAAGGCGCAAAAAATCTTGATATTCACATCGATAAGCAGAAAATAGAAAAATTTGCAATCCATGCGCTCGAACTTATGAAATGGAATCAAAAGACAAATCTGACAGCCATTACCGATCCCTTTGAGGTTGCGGTAAAACATTTTTTGGATTCCATCGTACCGGTGCAAATTATTCCTCCCAACGCATCGCTTTTTGATATCGGATCCGGTGGCGGATTTCCAGGAATTCCCCTAAAGATAAGTTTGCCGTCTTTATCTGTTACGCTGATCGACGCTTCCCGAAAAAAAGTCAGTTTTTTAAAACATATTATCAGAATACTGGAACTTAAAAATATAGATGCTTTACATGTCCGGGCAGAAGAATTTGCCAAAAAACCGGGCGTTGAAAAAAAATATGATGTCATTATCAGTCGAGCACTTTCTTCCATGACAACCTTTGCCATGACAGCCCTTCCATTTCTCAAAAAAGAGGGCGTTATCATTGCCATGAGAGGAAACGTGTCTGGCAATGAAATTCAGTTATTGCGTTCATCGATTAACAAAAGGCATGCTATATTGATGGACGAGGATACAGAAGCATTTGAGATAAGTGTGAAAAGGTATTCGCTTCCGTACTTAAAATCAGAGCGATCGA
>JAOUGB010000041.1 GCA_029857875.1 Desulfobacteraceae bacterium
CCGGAAGCTCTGCAGATGAAATATAACTGATGGCTTCGCTCATCAGGCTTATTCCCGGACTTGATGACGTGGTAAAAACCCGGGCACCGCACCCGGCAGCTCCGAAAAGCATATATCCCACGGCAACTTCACTTTCACCTTGCAAAAATACGCCCCCGACCTCCGGCATCCGGCGAGAAAGGTATTCAGCGACTTCAGATTGAGGGGTAATTGGATAAGCAAAATAATTGAGACATCCGGCTCGGATTGCGGCCTCACCAATTGCCTCATTTCCTTTCATTAATATTTTACCCATATTTTCCTCCCGCTATTCTTCCGCCGCTTGAGTTTCTTCGACGACTTTGATTATGGTTATGGCCACATCCGGACACATAATACAGCAGGTCGTACAGAATATGCAGTCTTCAGGACGCGCTTGATACGCAGGGAAATAGCCCATAGAATTCACTTCATCGGACAGTTCCAGAACCTTCTTTGGACAAACGGCCACGCATAGCCCGCATCCTTTGCATCGATGATTGTCGATGGTATGTTTGTAGGACATATTTAGGCTCCTTAGAAATATATTAAGACCCAGGTTGGGCGGTTCAGTAACGCCAACATCCAACTTAATCGGTTTTTTTTGAGTGACAAGTGACAAGTAAATAGTGACAAGATTTTTTACTCGTTACTCGTTACTATTCACTGCCCTAAAGTTTATCTTTTTAGATCGGCGGCTTTTTTCCATGGTGGAACAAGCTGTCTTTCTATGGGGAGCACCGGACAGGAAAAACGTCCCGTATCTATCTCAGGCAGCAGTTCAACAGAGACAGTAATAAACTCTAGCGGTAGCCGGGTTTCGCCAGACAACGTTTTAACAAAATCATATCCGTTGTATATATCATCAACCGAAGTTTCATCGATGAGATTTGCATTACCGATAATTCCATTGATGGTCATCTTCGAAGCCCTTTCAATCTCATCACGCATTTTCAAGCAGCTTTCAATGGTATCAGTGAACGGCCGAAAGGGATTCACCACTTGCAGCATATGAACACGTTTATTGCGGAAAGAATCTGCCAGTGCCGCGAGGACGGTTGCTCCCACATCATTGCCTCCAGCGTCAATCAACGTCAGATCGCTCGGTTGACGGATTAACCCTGAAATAACCGGGCTCAAAATGGGCAAATCGGCCTGAAGGTACTTTTCCTCGGGTACAACCACCTCAATCCCCAGCTTAGCAAGAGCTTTCCTTGCCTCCCGAGTTCTAAAGTAAGGATTAACCAGATCAAGATCTGCGATCTTTACATCTACACCCGCACGCTTTTGATTCACGGCAAGGTTTATGGAAACTTCGGTCTTCCCGCTTCCGTAATTTCCGACAATGATGACGATCCCTTTAATCTGTTTCACTCCGGCAATTCCGATGGCTAACACTCAGTTAAAATTTGATAAGCGCTTCAAAAATTTAGCTGCTTTGTATTTTTATTTTATATCAGTGTCAAGTCATTTTCCGATGTATGGACTTGCTTAAAGGGAATCCGTAGATGAAGCCGTCTGGGACTCTGGCGTGAAACATCTTTAAAAACGAGAGCTGAAATTGAAAAGGGATACCGGTTACTTCTGATTGTTTTTGGCGTCTTTTTTCTTTTGTTTCAGACTACGCCACTTTTCCAACCACTGTTTTATGCGATTTTCGTAACCTCTGTCTGTGGGCTTATAAAAATACCGGCCTTCAAGTTTTTCCGGCAAATAGTCCTGGGGAACGTAAGCATCTTTATAATCATGGGCATATTTGTAATCTTTGCCATAGCCGATCCCTCTCATCAGCGCAGTCGGCGCATTTCGAATATGGAGCGGAACCGGCAGCGCTCCATGTTTATCTATAACCGCTTTAACCGCTCCGTAAGCGGTGTATATGCTGTTGCTCTTCGGGGCTGTAGCCAGATAGATGGCAGCCTGAACAAGCGCCAGCTCTCCTTCCGGATGGCCGAGAAACCGAAAGGCCTCCATGGCACTCAATGCCACCCCAAGGGCATGAGGATCGGCATTCCCGATATCCTCGGACGCAAACCTGACCATTCTTCGTGCAACGTAAAAAGGATCTTCTCCGGCGGACAGCATTCGACCGAGCCAATAGGCTGCAGCATCTGGATCGCTCCCCCTTAAACTCTTGTGAAAAGCGGAGATAAGATTATAGTGTTCATCACCGGCTTTATCATACAAAAGTGCCTTTCGTTCCATGGCACGTTCGACATATTGAAGCGTTAGTTTTATGGGCTTTTCCTTTGATGGATCTTCACGGCCCGATGCGATCAGAGATGCCGTTGTTTCAAGGTTGTTGAGTGCTGTCCGACCATCGCCGTCTGACATTCGGACCAGATGAGAAAGTGCATCCTCATCGACAATCAGATTCATTTCCCCAAGGCCCCTCTCCCTGTCTTTAAGGGCGTTGTCTAGGATGGTAGCGATATCTTCGTCAGAAAGCGGATTTAGCGTTATCACGCGGCATCTGGACAAGAGGGGCGGAATCACTTCAAATGAGGGATTTTCGGTGGTGGCACCAATTAGAGTGATGAGTCCGCTCTCCACATGGTGAAGGAATGCGTCCTGCTGGGCCTTGTTGAACCTGTGAATCTCATCCACAAAAAGAACGGTTTTTTTTCTAAATAGTGTTTGCTGGTTTTTTGCATCCTCAATAACCGATCTGATCTCTTTAACCCCTGAAAGAACCGCAGAAAAATGGACAAAATGACACCGTGTCTGGCTTGCAAAAATTCTGGCAAGTGTTGTCTTTCCGCATCCCGGAGGACCCCATAAGATCATGGAAAAAATCCGATCCTTCAAAATGGCATGCCGTATCAGTGTTCCCTCTCCAACAGCATGCCTTTGCCCGATGAACTCGTCCAGGTTCATGGGACGCATTCTGTCCGCAAGAGGTCGTGAAACATGGCCATCCTTTTGGGCGTGGTATTCAAACAGATCCATTGTTAATCCTTTTTTACAGTCCTTCCGGGCACATTCTGAGATTGAAGACACTAAGTCCGTTTTTTCAAACGAACGCTTCTTTCCTTGCCGGTGCGCTTGCGGAAAATGATTCGGATCGGTATCTTGTCAAGGCCTGCCTTGTCCCGGATCTGATTCAGAAGATATCGCCTGTAGGAAAAATGGACTGCATCCGGATAGTTTACAAAACAAACAAATGTCGGCGGCCTCACAGACACCTGAGTCGCATAGTAAAATTTAAGGCGTCTCCCTCTGTGAAGTGATGGTTGGTTTTCCGAAATCGCCTGTTCGAATATACTGTTGAGCTGTCCGGTTCCGATGCGTGATACATATTGGTTGTATACTTCTTCAACAAGATCAAAAATCTTAAAAACCCTCAGGCCGGTTAATACTGAAATGGTCATAATCGGTGCAAAGCTTAAAAATTTTGCTTCCATTCTCAAGCGATCGTAGTACTTTTTCGATGTTTTGCTGTCTTTTTCAACAAGATCCCATTTGTTTAATAAAAAAATACAACCACATCCACGGTCAAAAGCATACCCGGCGATATTAATATCCTGTTCCGTAATCCCCTGATGGGCATCGATAATAATAAGCGCAATATCACACCGATCAAGGCTCCTTAAGGCTTTGATAATGGAAAACTTTTCAAGTTTTTTTGACACCCTTGCCTTACGGCGAATGCCCGCAGTATCAATGAGAAGGTACGGTTTTCCTTTAATATCACAAACAGAATCGATAGCATCACGTGTCGTCCCCGGTGTATCACTGACAAGCAGGCGCTTTTGCCCGAGGATTCGATTGATCAAAGATGATTTCCCAACGTTCGGCCTCCCCACCACCGCCAACCGAACGACGTCACCGGCTTCTTCGGTAACTGTTTTCGGTAGAATTTCAGTCAGATCATCTAATAAATCCGAAATTCCATAACGGTGTTCAGCAGAAATAGGATATAATTTCTCTATCCCAAGGTTATAAAAATCATAAAGTCTAACCTCTTGTTCGATACCGTCGATTTTATTGACGGCAAAAAAGACCGGTTGTGATAGGGGGCGAAGGATCCTGACAACATCTTCGTCAAATGGAGAAATTCCACTCTTGCCATCCAGCAGCAGAATAATAACATCCGCATCTTCGATGGCCTGAAGGATTTGTGAACGTATCTTATGGGCAAAGTCATCCTCATCATTATCCGGGAATCCGCCGGTATCGACCAGTGTAAAATCAACCCCATTCCAGACAGCATCACTGTAATGGCGATCCCTTGTAACACCAGGGAAGTCGTCAACAAGGGCCTTCCTTGTCCCGGTTACACGATTAAAAAAGGTCGATTTACCCACATTGGGACGACCCACTATGGCAACAATCGGTTTCATGGCATATTGGGAAATAATTAAACCCTAATTAAGCAAATTTGATTACGATCAATTAAGAGTAAACGTAGTTTGGCACAAATATACATGAATCATCAACACATTGTCAAACTGCAAAACCTTGTAATGCGGGGTGTTGTGCAGCATTTCTTTGTGCCGATCAGAATGTCTTAATTCAATGTTTTGTTTGACATATAAACCGCATTTCTTATATACACGTATTTCAAAAAAGGAGGGGGTTTATCCATTAATCCAGGATTAGCAGGCCATCCTGGTCAACAAAATACCATCTAAAGAGCTTACCGCGCATCTGATTGAGTTTTATTATCCTATTCTTCAGAAAGCTTGCCGATTTTTATATCATCATGAAATTTACAATCTTCAAACGACTGACTTTCGGATATCTTGCCATAATGATGCTCGTATTGTTTCTGGTCATCTTTGTAACCATTAAGCTCAATCAGTTAACCCGCCTCACACGCGCTGCTTCATCCGTTGATGGTCAGACGGTTCGTCTGACCGAACGCCTTTCGGATAATTTGTTTTCAATGGTCAGTTTTGAAAAAAAATACCTTATTTCCAAAGACAATGACTTTTATAAACATTTTCTTAAGATCAGAGAGGACTTTAATAAAGACATTAAGCAACTGGGTCTGCTGGTAGCTGGTACTGGAAAAAAGAATATCAATTTTTTTCATATTGCCGGTTCTGGGAAAAAAGAAAGATTTTTCAAAATCAATCAGCTTTTCAATGAATATTTTTCCATCTTCACTCAGGAAATCGAAAACATTAAAAAAGGCCAGAAGTATCCATATAAGGACTATCAAATTCAAAAAGAAAAAATTGTTGAGGAAATAAATAACAATTTCAAATATATCATCTGGGAGGCAAAATCCGATAGAGACGAAAAGATAAAAATTTCCAGCGAAATCAGCAGCAATGTTTTTATAACCACATCCATTGCCGCCGGACTTTCCATTTTTTTCGGAATGTTGGTTTCATTTTTTAATACCCGTAGCATCAATCGCTCCATATTGTTGTTACAGAAAAAAACAAAAGATATTGCAAAAGGCAAATTCGAAAAGATTTTCGATATCACCTCACCTCCTGAAATAAAAGATTTAGCAAATGATTTCAACATAATGTGTGACAGACTAAAGGAACTGGATGAAATGAAGGAAGATTTCATCAGTCACGTATCCCATGAACTTCGTACGCCGCTAACCGCTATAAAGGAAGCTTCAAGATTATTGATTGAAGGACTTTTTGTCGACGATCCTGAAAGTCGAGATGAACTCTTAACCATTGTCAGCGATGAGTGCGAACGACTTATTGTATCGGTCAATAGAATCCTGGATCTTTCCCGTATGGAAGCGAAAATGATGGAGTACCATTTCAATCGTACCGATCTGATCCATCTCATACGCAAGTGTATTTTGAAACTGGCGCCCATTGCTCAGCGGAAAAATATTACACTTGAATTAACACCGCCTCCCCAACTCCCGGAGATCATGATGGATTCCGAATGGATCAGTCAATTGCTTGAAAATTTAGTCGCAAATGCTTTAAAATATACGGATGCTAAAGGATCGGTTACAGTGAGTACCTCTTTAAAAAACAACGATGATATGGCAATCGAGGTATCGGTTTCGGATACAGGTTGTGGAATTCACGAAAAAAATCTTAATAAAATATTTGACAAATTCAAACGGGTAGAGAGCGGGAAAGAAACAGTCAGAGGTACGGGTCTCGGTCTTTCCATTGCAAAACATATAATTACGGTACATGGAGGAAAAATATGGGTAGAAAGTACTCCCGGCAAAGGAAGCGCTTTTTTCTTTACATTGCCTGTTGGATAAGCCTTTTGCTTGCCGGAACCGGATGCGCCCCTTATTACAACTTATATAATGACGAACCGTTTTCGTTCGATCAGTACAGTGAAGCGAACCAGCTTTTATTAGAGGCAAAATTATCTTTTTCCAGTGGCGATTTCTTGACATCCTTAAAAAAAAATCAGGAAATGTTAAACCGTTTTCCTGAAAAATACGGCAGCCATGCACTTTATATGATGGGCCTGATATATGCCAGTCCGGAAAACACATATGTGAATTATGAAATATCGATTCATTTTTTTAAAAAACTCGTCAAAGAATATCCTGAATCCGTTTTTAAAGACAAAGCAAAAATCTGGATTTGGCTTTTAAACCAGAACATGGACTATGCAGAAAAGATCGATAAAAAAAGCAAAAGAATCGATTTGCTGGAAAATGAACTGAAAACAGAAAAAAAACAGATAATAAATTTACAAAATCAGATAAAACGTTTAAAAGAGATTGATTTGGGTATTGAAGAAAAGAAAAGAGAAGCCCTCCCAGCAATTGGACAGTAAAATGATGAACGATCATAAAGGAAAAATACTCGTTGTTGATGATGACCGGAATATTCTTCAGGTCATCCAGATGCGACTTGAATCCGGAGGATACCGCGTTACAAAGACCACCAGCGCGGAATTGGCCCTGAAACTGGCCGAACAAGAGCCGTTTGATCTGGCAATGATCGATCTGAAACTCGACGATCAAGACGGTATCCAGCTGATGCAAAATATCCGCCATATCATTCCCGACCTCCCCGTGATCATTCTCACTGCGTATGGAACGATTAACAGTGCCGTAGAGGCCATGAAAAAGGGAGCACACAGCTATTTAACCAAACCGTTTGATGGTCATGAACTTCTAATGCAGATAAACAACTGCCTGGAAACAAGCAAGCTGTCAAAAGAAGTGAAACAATTGCAGCGCCTGGTCAAAGAAAGATACGGGTTTGATAATATCATCGGCAGAAGTGAAAAGATGAAAAAAGTTTTCGAACAGGTCACACTGGCTGCTGCAACGGATTCCAATGTATATATTGAGGGGAAAAGCGGCACCGGGAAGGAGTTAATCGCAAAAACCTTGCATATGGCAAGCGACAGGAAGAATGATCCATTTATTGCTTTAAATTGCGCGGCCATACCGGAAAATCTTATGGAAAGCGAACTTTTCGGATATGAGAAAGGTGCGTTTACCGGGGCCGACAAGAATAAAAAAGGCCTTATTGCCGAGGCTTCCTTTGGTACCTTCTTCCTGGACGAAATATCTGAAATGCCGCTTTCCATGCAGGTCAAAGTCTTGAGAGTTTTAGAGGAAAAGGAATTTTATCCTGTAGGGGGAAGACAAATTGTTAAAATGCATGCCAGAATCATCGCTGCATCCAATAAAAATCTCGAACAAGAGGTCAAAAAGGGCCTATTTAGAGAGGATCTTTATTATCGCATCCATGTCATTCCAATAAAACTACCCACACTCAATGAGAGAAAAGAGGATATCCCTATTCTTTCCAGACATTTCTTAAAAAAATATTCCGAGGAAATGGGGAAAAACATAAACGCGTTTTCAACAGATGCCATGCAGAAACTGATCTCTTATCCTTGGCCGGGCAATATCAGAGAGCTCGAAAATACCATCGAATGTGCCATGGCCATGGCAAAAGGCAATATCATTACAGAAGACCTCATCCTTCAAACCCAGAATGTTCATCCTGAAAGTTTAAAATCATTTAAAGATGCTAAAGAAAATTTTGAAAAAAATTATCTTATCCAGCTGTTTGAACTGACCAAAGGCAATGTCAGCCAGGCAGCTCAACTGGCCGGAAAATATCGTGCGGATGTTTATGAACTCATAAAAAAATATAATATTAAACTCGACGATTTCAGAGAAAAATAAAACGACAATCCTGCAACCTCACCAACCCAAAAACCATCCCCTTCTCGTTCCCATTCAGCTCAATTCAGGTCACAATATCCGTGGTTGAATCCAACAACACCTGAATTTTCTACAATTTTACCCATTCATTTTTATGTTCAGAAATTATCCACAATGCCGATAAACATATAGGGCGTTGGTTATAACTCAAGTTATGCACACTCAATTTTTAGCAACGCCAATAAAGTGTAGCAGGCCGGAAAAATTTATTTCGGCCCGCTGCTTCAAAGGCTTTTTAGCAATATCGAGGTGCGAAACTTGAATCTATATTTTTTTATTCACTCAATATTCGGCAACAAATGCATTCAAAAACAATATATTACACACTTATCATTTTCCCCGTCTTATTTTTCATCTGTATGGCTGATGCAATTTTTGTATCTGATTCATCGAAAAATTATTCAATTTTGATAGATCTGATTAAACTTGAAGACAAACAAGGTCCCTTTTTCGCATTAAACGACTTTGAAAAATCTTTTGATCAAGATTTACATCAAGCAAGCATTGAATTTTTCAATCAACACCCTGACGTTGTCAAAAAGATTCAGGCAGATCTTGATGACCAACCGATTCAATGGCGTCTGAAAAATATTTCACACCGGCTCATGTATGTCCCGGAAACAAGAGAAGAATATACTGCTATATTTGAAAGGTATTGTAATGACGTAATCAAAGACATTTTGAGACTTACGGAATTTAAAAATCCGTATATCAAAATTCAGACATTGGGCGCTTCCAAGCCTATAAACTCAGCAACAAAAGGCATTAATGCTTTTATCGTTCATAATTTAGGCAAAGAATATGTTGCCACCTATGTATTTTCAAACAAAGATCAAAAAGAAATCGCTATTGAGCTGACAGGCAAAATCTTTCTGGGTGAAGTCGGTTCTTATTCCAGCTATATATCTCTGAACGAAAACGGATCCTTTGAATTTATGAGGGATCATTATACCATCTGGCAGAACAGTGCAAAAAATCCATATACAGCGTTAATAACCCCGGTTGAAGAAACACTCCATATCGTCTTAAGACAATATACTGAAAGATCGATCCAAGATAGAATCGAATATAGTGCGGCTAAAACCTTAAAGGAAGTAGAGGCCATCGTTGAAGATTGGATTTGTGTGGAAGAAGCGATTGTCGGAGGGCTGGTATACGCGTTACTGCCATCAATCGTTGAAAAATATATTCCTGATCTACCCGATTCCTTGGTTGAATCGGATATTAAAACCAAAATCGAGTTTAAAAAATACCGCCACTTAAAAAAAGGAATAAAAATTGTAGAGCAATTGGGTTACAAAAAGTCGATAAAAATGTATCAGGACGATCCCATGGCATTTCGCAATCTTTTAATGTAGACCATTGAAGCTCCCTGCAGCAAGCTTCAGGGAATCTTCGACTGTAAGGAATTCTGTTGATTTTATATTCGCTCGCTAACCCCGCAGCCCCGCGAAACGGGATTTCCGCTGCGCTCCAACAAGCTGCGGGGAATGCGCTCGCTGTTGCAGTTCAAGTTTCGTGTTTTTTATTTTCAGAGATGTCAAAAAAGCAGGGGGGAATTTTTCCCCCCTGCTTTTTTGTTTGCCCCTACCAAAGGATGACCGGTTATTCTTTTATGATTTCATAGGCGGAAACGGAAATCTGTTTCTTTCCCTCATTTTCCAGTACGGTTCCCTTTACCTGAACTTTCATACCGACATGAGTCAATAGTTCCTTGCCTTCTAGGGTGTCAGCCACATCGAAAATTTGGCCATCATTGTCCACAATCTGATTGGCATTATTGATGGTCCCGGTAATCATAAGTTCCTGGTCCTGCATTGCTGCGCCCTTTTCAGCTGAAAAGGCAACCCCTGACATCATGACAACCACAAATAGTGCACATACAACCAGACAAATTGTTCTTTTCATCACACCCTCCTTTTATTTTTGTTCCGTCTTATCCGGAAGCATTTGAAATAACAGTATAGCGCTTTAAACAACCTTATCTTACGAACTCACTGAAACTCCTTGTTATTTCATTTGCGCTGGGATGATGAATCCGTTTGGTTTGTTATGTGCAATGGCTGTGCCAAGTATAATGAACAGACATAACCAATTGTTTTATATATAAATTAAATTTATTCCATTACAAATACAAGTTGGGCATGTGAAGGGATTTTCATACGGATATTAAAAGGAATTCGAGAGGAATAAGGACAAGTTTTTGTAATTAAATGCTTATTAACTGAATGAAATTTCCTTCAATTGATTTGAATGAACGATGAAACTCATGATGCGTTCATCAGGTATTTTTCACAAAACATCTGCTTTTAATCTTGATGCAACCTTCCATAGATCCAGTTTGTTTCTTATCATAGACAATGTCCAGGCTGTTAATTTTTTAAATCGAATAGATATAATTGAGGGGTCGGAGAGTTTTTTCAGTGTAACTTTCAAAACGGTCATAAAATCATACACCATAATATGCAGACTGAGAAATTTGATCTTGGATTTATTGGAGAGAGGATTCAATAAAGGCGTTTTCCGCGATCCAAACTTCGATATTGAACCGCTTCGGCAATGTGGTCTACGCTGATGTCGGATGCATCGCCGAGATCGGCAATGGTGCGGGCGATTTTAAGGATGCGGTTGTAAGCCCTTGCCGACAAACCCAGTTTG
>JAOUGB010000567.1 GCA_029857875.1 Desulfobacteraceae bacterium
GAGGATTTTAACCGCTTATGCCCATGCTGTGACCAGTGGTTACCGGTTTTTCAGTTATGGAGATGCGATGATCATTTCCGGTGCATGAGAAGAGAAGGCCGCTAGTACTCCGTCCCAGAAGTTTTGACATATTTTCTGGCAATTTAAATTCCTATGCAGCTTTAGGTACGTTTTGCCAGATGTAATCTTCAAGAACGGACAACAGTGAATTCAGTGCATTTTCAGCATGTTCCTTTTTTAAAAGTCCTTCTTCATTTATGATGCTGTTTCTTAGTTTAGCTTCTTGCAACCGAAGAACATCAAATAGTTTTCCCCAATTTTCCCTCGGCACTTCATCGAAATAATTGTCAAAAAGATTGGTCATCAAGCGCATCTGTTTGGTAAGGGTGGTTATTTCAAGTTTATTTGCTGCCTGCTTCAACATTTCGGTAAAACGGTTAACAGCTTTTTTGTGGAGACCTTTGCCGTCATATGACCACCGGAAGGGATGCGCAAGCAGAGTATTCCATTCTTCAAGAAAAGCTTCAAAACTTTCCTTTAATTCCTCCGCTGAGCCATAAGATCCGTTTAATACTTTTTTGTTCATGATGCCAAACCAAAATTCAACAAGATTAAGCCATGAACCATGGTATGGAGTAAAGTGAATGATAATCCGCTTATCCGTTGACTTCAGCCACTCAACACGTTTTTCCAGATTGTTTAGTTCCTTTTCAGAAGGACAGACAACACCACTAAGTTCAGCGACTGTTTTACAGAATGGATACCCCCGGTGAGTTGATAAGTTGTCCATAACATAATGGATTTTTTCATCTACAGGGCAAGTGGCAACCTGACGTTTAAATATCGCCATAAAAGTATCGGTTTTATGATCAGCGTGGCATTCTGCATGAACTCTTCCATTAGCATGATTGAAAAAAGCCAGTACATTCATTGTGCCGTTTCTGATGTATTCAAACTCTTCAAGTCGTTTCATCGTTTCGTCTGTTCGAAGATCGGGAACAAGTCTTTTTAGTATTTGAATTCCCGGACATTCATCAAAAAAGAAAAGATTTTTGGGGGGATTCAGGTATAGCTTTATCAAGTGATCCATTTTGGGAAAGAAATCAGGGTCAGTGATGTGGAGGAAATACCGAGACTGGTGCGGCTTAAGATTATTCTCTTTTAGAATACGATGAATAGAGGATTTGCTCGGGATTGCATTAATGATTTCCGGGTGTGCCGCTAAATGGACTGCGGCCCATCTCAACGTCCATCGTCCAGAGTTTGGAAGAGGCTGTGTTTGACAATAAAATCCAATCAACTCCAACTTGAATGTTTCTGAGTAAGTAGCTGGACGACCAGAACGAGGACGATCAACAATATCGCCGGTGTTGACAATACGTTCGAGGCTGCGGCTTACTGTTGAGACACCACATCCTACAAGTCCAGCAACAGCACTGACAGTAAGTCCTTTGTTCGCAAGAACAACAGCGACCCTTCGACGAATCATTCTGGAAACAGGCTGTATGAGAGTTTTAACTGGCATAGACTCCGACAAATTAACCCCGACATCAACAAGCAGGTTTAGGAGTTTTTTTAAAAGTTTCAACTAATTGCGGAAGGGTCTTTTTTATCTTCATAAGACCCAACTTGTTCATGTGCCAACGAATAGTTCGTGAAGAGATGGTTGTCTTTTTCGTATCATTTATGAGCTCTGTAAGTGCTTGACTCGAGGTGGAATGCCCTGTGACTGCTCTGGCTGCAAAATGTTGAATAAGCTCGGCCTTCACTGACAGATCAACAAGAAAATCCTGCTTTTGCCCCCTCCGTTTGTCAACAAGTACTTCAGTTATGTCGTCGTTTGCCAACTTTGCAGACAGTTCACGACAATGCGCAGCAGTAATGCCCAGGGTGGATGATACTGTATGGACAGATAACAGATTGGCCTGCAATAATGATAACAAAACAGTCCTAAGATGTACCTGATGGTTTCGCGGAATTTTTAACTGATGCTTCATGTCGCCAAAAGTTATTGCACAGTAATCTTCCTCTATTATCACTGATGCCTGGGAAGGTGGTGGAGGGGGAATGTGCAACCCATTTGTTTTTGCAGACTGTCTCCGGTCATGAAAAGCTGGTATTCCGTCTTTCATTACTCTGCTGATTGTTGTTTTTCCTGATTCTTCTGGCATCTCTACAAGCGAAGCTATTGCATTAAGTCTTGCGCCAAGTAGGTAAAGAGCAAAAAACAAGAACTTTTTCAGCACCTGCGAAGGCAATATTCGCAAAGCCATGTCGATACGCTTCTGTGATTGTTTTTGTGAAAACACAATATCTTGGCAATTCATAATCCCACCGGCAATTCCATATTGAATCTATTTTCTGTAGGAAATTTGCGTAAAGTCCGTATTTCCACGAGCATTTACAGTATATAATACACACAAAACAGGCTCAAAGCAAGTGATTTATGTGGAAAATACATTGCCAGAAAACCATTCAAAACTTTTGGGACGCGATACTAGCAGGTCGTAACGGCAAAGTCTCATGAGCAATTGGGGCGTTGAGCGGTCAGCCAGGGAGGCGTAAAGTTCGTCCAGCAGGTTCTGGACGTTGT